>JAMCQQ010000556.1 GCA_023379515.1 Actinomycetota bacterium | reverse complement strand
GTGCTTCAACTCCAAGATGTATTTGTCTTTCATCCTTACAATCAGGATTTAAAATATTATTGATAACCCTTTTTAATTCATGATAAGGAAACATGCTATCCCTTATACCAGATGCATCAATAATGCCTATATCAAAAAAAAGTTCTTTGGCAATATCAAAATCTCTCTCGTTATAATAATCTATTAATTTAAGAAATTTAATTTTCTCTTCTAGCATTTTAGCATTATCGTATTCTATTGCGTTCAAACATAATTCATAAATTTCTTTACTTCTTCTATGAGAATTTTCAATTTTCTCAAAATGCTTATAATAAATATTTAATTTTCTATCATATTTGATAATGTTTTTTATTTTTAAAATCTTATCTTCTATGCTTTGCCATTGTTCCTGCGCTTTATTGATTCGTGGCACATCATCTCTATTTACCTTGTTTCTCATAAAAGGAAATTCGCTTGTAAATAAACTTATCTGGCTTTCGTGAATTGTAAATAAATTTTTTAAAACATATAAAATATCATCTTTTAAATTAGGCCCAAATACAGATTCCATTGCGTAATCATAAAATTCTTCCTCTTCAAGTGTTGAACCCCATCCAAAATTAGAATGTAGAAATAAATGTATGAATATTCCATAAAACTCAAAAACATAACCATTTATTCCTTTAACTTTTAATGCTACTGAACCCTTATGTTGTTCTAAATCCTTGTTTATATGCTGCTGATTAGTTTCATCATCTGGTCTTAAAATATTGCCTTTAAAAATTCTTATTAATCTTCCATTACATGATGAAATTGCATTTGCTTCCGTATCTCTTGCACATATCCTGTCTTTACCAAAAACTTCTACCCATTTTTTAAATTCATTTTCTTTAACATATAAACCTGGAGCCCAATAAAGACATACATCTTTAGGAATACTTTCCTCACACTTTTTTAAATATTCTATATCTTTTTCAAGTGGAGGTTCTCTCCATGCCCTAAGTCCAATATTACAGTATGGATTTTCATCTTTTATTTCTTTGTGAAGTATGTTTAATAACCAATAATTTGCTTTATGTTTTGCTTCTGCCAGGGATGGGGAAGTATTTATAAAACGATCTTTGCATTTATCGCAATTACAGAACCAAAATGATTCTTCACTTTCTTCAAGATAAAAGAATGAAACTCCCAATTTAACAATCCTTCGCATACACTTCTTAAGATACTCTATTGTAGAATCATTACTAAGGCATAGTGTATCAAAATCATTTATAAATTTACTGTTTGGTGGAAGTTTCATTCTTTTATCTTTATGAACATTTGAATATCCGCCATTATAAGAATTGAGCCCTATATATGTATAAATGTCTATTCCAAGAAGATGTGCATATTTAATTAATCTTGAAAGAAATTCGTTGATTAAATTTGGATGTGTATATTTAATTTCTAACCAATTCTTACTTTCCCTATTCCAGACTTTCATCTTAAAATCTCTAAAAACTGTTTCTGGAAAATCTTTAAATTCAAAAGGCCAATATCCATACATGCATAAATTTAACTGGGTTATTTTATAATCCGAGCTCAGTTCTAAAAATTCCTTCCATTGTTCAAATCCCCAGAGTTGCATATCAAATCCAACTCTACCATAACCAGCGTACCAGGCAAAAGTCACAGAAAGGGATCTTTTTTCAATTTCAGGAAAATCTAGAATAAATAATTCAGTTATATAATAATTAGACTGATCAATTTTTTTACAGATTAACTGTTTTAAGGTAGAAATAGAATATACCACTCCTCTATAATCGTCAAAATAAATGTTTACTGTTTTTCCTTTAACATCAATAACATATCCTTGCAATTTGAACAGATTTTCATATTCTTTCCCGACAAACTGTAAATAATTATCAAGACCATAATTAATATTTATTTCCAGATCTTCATCAACATTTTTATTTAAATCAAAATTTAAATTTAAAGATTCAAAAACTCCAAGTTTAATTTTTATAATTTCTTTAATTTTTTCAATTAGTATCTCTTCACATTTCGCAAATTTTATTTTTAATGTTTTAAAAAAATATTTGTTATTTTCATTATTATTTATCACTTTAGGTTGTGGTAAAATTTTATACATGATTAACTCCCTTTAAAAAATATTTTTTAATAACAATATTTACCATTTAAAATTTAATGCTATATCTCTTGCGGTAAAAAATTTTGCATTTTTATCAAGTAACATATCTATTAATATTCCAAGTTGCTTTAATGCAAATCTGCCACAATTTTTTGTAATAAATTCATCTGGAATTACTGTACCTTCCGCATATTGAAATTCTGTGGGCATTTTAATAAATTCCCATGGGTGAAAATAAAAACAGATAATAGCTGGGAATTCTTTATTAAAAAGAAATTCAATAAAATTATTTATGTGTACCATTAATTCTTTTGCACCAATTATCCTGAATAAAGGCCACTGATCTCTGTCTCTACCATAAGGGTCCTTTGTTTTTATTGTCATGTCAGCAAAGTTTGGAATTTCAACAATTTTTAAATTACCTTTCTCTAACCAATTATTTTCTGATGGATGATATGGGAGCAATTGTTTTTCATAGAAATATAGGGGATATGATGCGTCCGAAATATAACCTAACTCTTCAAGACTATTTATAACTTCAGTACTTCCCCATAACCTTGGGCATCTGAAAGATAGTATTTTTTTACTATTGATTGTATTTTCAACCAATTCGGTAGCAATTCTCAATCTATTTTTTATCTCTTCAGGAAGAAGTGGTTTTACTCCTGGAATTTCAAATATTGCATCTCCAACAGTTTCGTGATAAAGACTATGGCATCCGACTTCATGTTGTTCACTATCTACCAATCTGCAAACATCAGGATTTATTTTTACTGCTTCTCCTGTAAAGAAAAATGTTCCTTTTACATTTTTATTTTTTAAAAGTTCAAGAATGAGGGGTGTACCATTTTTCAATCCTTCATAATAAGGAGTCCAGCTTCCAACATCTGTCTCCATGTCAAAACCTAAAACAACTATTATTTCTCTTTTCAAATTCATTTTTATCACACCTTAAGAATTTAAATTTTTAAAAATAAATTTATAATTACTATTGGTCTAATACAGCTTTTTTATAACTTTACAATTCAATGATATTTTGATATTTATCTGAAAAGACCTCTACGCCATTTTTTTTAACTCTAAAACCATCTTCCCATCTGAATCCGTATTCTTCTGTTTTTATAAAAGTATCAGCCATAAATGTCATGTTTTCTTTTAAAAAGTATTCAGAATTTGTTTCAAGCCAGGGTCTTTCAACTTCTATTATTCCCGTTCCATGACATGGGCCATAAAGGTAATTATCTTCATAGCCATTTGATTTGTAATAGTTTAGAAATCTCTTAGCGACTTCCGAGGCTTCATTTCCCTCTTTAATCCATTCATAAGTTTTAAGATGTACATCGAGGCCAAATTGTACTAATTTTTTCATATTTTGTGGCATTTTCCCTATAAATAAAGGTCTTCCTATTGATGAAGAATATCCACTGTATCTAGCTCCTATATTAATTTGGATTATTTTATTTTTCTCTATTTTATTATAAGTAGTTCTCGAGATGGCATTTCTAGTCATAGCTCCACAAAAAAAGTATTGTGGGTATGCTTCACATTCAGCACCATTTCTATATAGAGATTCAAGTATCATACCTACAATCTGTTTTTCTGTTAAACCTGGCCTTATTTTACCCAGTATTTCATCTAAAACTATTTCAGTTATTTCATGAGCTTTTTTTATTAAAACTATTTCGTTTTCACTTTTTACAGACCTTAAATTTGTTAAAATATCATCGGCTCTAATCAACTTATAATTTTTTCCTAGTGCTTTCTTTATAGAATTATATACTATAAGAGGAAGTATAGTATAATCACCCAACCCTAGATTTTTTATACCTTTACCAAAATTTATTTCATTAAATATTTCACTAAAAGTACTTAGTTTCATTTCAGGATAGTCAGGCTCTGCCGATTCCCTATATTCAAACATTTTTCTAATCTTTTTAATTTTACTTCTTGATTCTGCATATGTTTCTGCTTCTGGGCCTATAAGTAGAATCGGTTCACCTTCCTTTGGAATAATAATTCCTGCTGTTTCGAATAAAGGCCAATGATTAGATAGATACAAAACATTTGCAAAGTCAGATTCATTTGAATGCACAATTAAAGCATCAATATCTCTTTTATAAAGTTCTTTTTGAATTTTTGAAATCCTTTTGGTATATTCTTCTTGAGGTATTTCTGTTAGCATTTATTGCCTCTAAAATTATAACATTACTTGTTAAAGTGATATTATTAAATTCTAACGATTATCATACTTTTTTAATTATTTACTTTGTAATAATCAGATTAAGCTCTCAATATCTAATAAACACTATGAGATTATTTAATGCAATAAATCTTAAAAACTGTGCAAAGTATAAACTTTGTACTATCTTTTT
The DNA here is from genome assembly GCA_023379515.1 of Actinomycetota bacterium. The sequence goes on along the minus strand of JAMCQQ010000556.1, from coordinate 1,480 downwards.
AAGCCAACCGGGGGAATTTAAATAATCTCCCCCGGTTTATACATATTTTTAATATTTATTTGTTATAAACATCCTTCAATGCTTGAGGTGGTTCTGAATTCAGGGATTGTTTCCATCCTTCTAAAAGGTTATCCTTAGTTACTTTAATTACACCTACTGTTACAAAATCTGGAGCTTCTTTTCCAATTATTCCATAAGCAGCTGTTAAAGCCAATGCTTCTCCAAGCTGGAAGGGATAATCTGCTGCAATACCTACAACATTTTTGCCTTGAGCCATGTCTATTGCACTTTCTAATCCCAAATCTATGGTTACAACTTTAACATCTTGTCTTTTTGCTTCTCTAAGAGCTGCTAGTACTCCTCCCATAGCAGGATCTGTTGTTACATACAATCCTGTAATTTCTGGATGCGTAGTTAACATTCCTGCAACGACTTCGTTACTTTTAGCAAAATCTGCTACTCCTCCTTCTGCTACAATTTCCATTTCAGGATAATTAGCTTCTATAACAGCCTTAAATGCATTGTCTCTCTGGTTGGTTACATAAAAATTTGTATCATGGAACACCCATCCAATTTTTCCTTTTTTGCCCATGGAATTTGCTAAAAGTTCGGCACAAGCTTCACCCTCTTCTTGAGGTATTTCTGTTACAAGTCCAAAATAATCTTTACCAAACTTATATCCATTAGGTAGATTGCTTAAAAAAGAAATTTTGACTCCAGCATCTACAGCAGGTTTAAATGCTTCAGCTGCTGTTACTGGATCTAATGCCAAGGCTACTATTATTTTAGGATTTAATGCCATAACTGTTTCAACATTATCTTTTTGCTTAACAACATCCATTTGTGCATCCATATTTGCAACAACCTTAATATTGAGATCATCAAAAACACTTTGGGCCCCTGCTGTAAGTGCTGTGAAGAATTCAAAATTTGTAAGCATTAATAATGCTGCATTATAATTACCTTTTCTGATTTCTTCTTTTTCTTGTTCTGTTAACTTTAATTCAGTATAGCTTACAGCCACTTCACCATTAGGACCTCTTGTAGCATAGTCTTCCAAGTTTATCTTTTTTCCCACAGCTGCAGTTGTTTCAGCTGCAGTGGTTGCTGCTGTTGTTTCGGTTGCTGTGGTTTCAACAGCTGCTGTTGTGGCTTCTGCTGCAGTTGTTTTACACCCAACTCCGAAACCGAGCATTGAAACTACGAATACTGCAATGAGCAACAGTAATCCTACTTTCTTCATTTAGTTTTACCTCCTTTTAAATAGATATATCGATAGATATATCAATTATTTATATTCTTCTTAATTCAGTTTCACCTCCTTTTTAAACAATTTGTCTTGTGGTTGAACAATTTAAAGTAACTAAGGATAACCTTTTAGAAGGATGGAAACAATCCCTGAATTCAGAACCACCTCAAGCATTGAAGGATGTTTATAACAAATAAATATTAAAAATATGTATAAACCGGGGGAGATTAT
>JAMCQQ010000555.1 GCA_023379515.1 Actinomycetota bacterium | reverse complement strand
GTATATGCAAGATAATGAAGTGCCCGGAATAACCATGGCAATTGTCCAAGCTCCTTATATTACTCGTGTAACAGGATATGGACTTGCTGATATTTCAACCCGACGGTTGGCTGCCACAGGGTCTGTTTATAATGTGGGGCAGCTTACTAATGCTTATACCGCAGTTGCTATAATGCAATTAAAAGAGGAAGGTAAATTAAAACTCGATGATCTGCTCGCTTCGTATCTTTCAGAATTACCAGAACGTTGGCACTCTATTACTATCAGACAATTATTAGCCCATAGTTCAGGCATACCAGACTATACTCAGAACAAAGAATTTAGTTATTCTAAGGAATATCAGATAAAAGAACTGCTTCATTTGGTGAGTGAGAGTGATTTACTTTTTAAATCAGGCACACAAATGCAAAGCAGTGCAACGAATCCTTATTTACTTGGCTTAATTATCGAGAAAGCAAGTGGCATGAGCTATCAAGAGTATGTAACTAAAAATCAGATTGAGCGGCTTGGTTTAAAACATACGTTTTTTGTTTCGAATGTTCAAGCTGTTTCTAATGAAATTAATAACGGCTCAAATCCATTTAAACACAGCAAATTTCTTAATAACCCACAAGTTATCAATCCCACTGAAGCAGCGACAGGTTATGAACAATCAGACAAAGGTCTGGTCTCGGCTCCAGCATCAACTTGGTCCGCTACTTTTTCTGCCAGTGGCATTGTTGCATCAGCCGAGGACATCAGTTTATGGGACATTGGTCTGGCAGGAGATATTTTAGTTAAAAATACTGAAAACAGGAGCTTCCTTTATAGTACGTCAACCGTTAATGCTCAATCAGTGCCTGGAAATGCGGGATGGTTTTTTCCCGGACATAAAGGTCTGATGGAAATAAAAGGTTCTATTCCTGGATATTCTGCATTTCTCAGTCGGTTCACTGATCCTGCTGAATTATTGTGCGTCACTTTATTAGCAAATAAAGTCAACTTGCCAGATTTGGATCTTTTAGCGCGTAAAATTGCAGCATCTTTTGATGCAAAACTAGGTACGCCAATGAGTGCATCATGGTCTGAAACTCTACAAAGTCCTTATACAGTATCGGAAACAATAGATAGAGTCTCACAGATCATTAAAAAGAATGGTGGGACGGTATTTGCTCATATTGATCATTCTGCTGAAGCAAAAAGTATCAATCAATCTCTTCCAGATACTCAGGTCATTATTTTGGGAAATCCAGCAAAGGGTACGTTATTAATGCAGACCAATGCAGCTTTTGCGCTGGATTTGCCACTTCGAATTATGGCAACGAAAGACAGTTCCGGTCAGGTTTGGCTTAGTTTCACAGATCCTGTAAAACTGGCTAAAGCATATGATGTGACAGTTAGTCAGGTACCAGGCTTGAAACAAATGAGCATGGCCTTGCGTACAGTGTGTGAACAAGCCATATCTGCGCAAACAAAATTATGATGATCGAACTGACTTACTCGAACAAGATTGCCATTCGTTCAATATTAAATCAAATTGAATGGATTTGTTATAATGTTCAAGTTAGTCGTTCTACAATGAGAAAAAAATTGAGCTTGTATCGAGATGAAGCGATCTATGGTCCGGCCAAAATGATTAGAGCAGTCCTGAATCTAAAGTAACTACCCCGCAGCATCGCTATTGTGAGAGTGAATATTCACAATAAAATAACTTAATAGTATTGAAATTTCATCTTTTCATCGCGTGCATTTTAACCTCAGGATGAGCTATATGGCTCCACTATGGTTTAAATAAGCTATCATTTAAATAAGCTGCTGTTTAAATAACTGGTGATTTACATCATCAAGGCCGGCAAATGAAAAAAATAGTGCAGGAGTTTGTCCAAAGAAAGTTGAGTTATTTTGCAGATGAGGCTTCTTTAACGAAATTTTCACATAATTTTGGTGGTTCATTTCTTCCGCCTTTAATTGTTGTTGAGCCCAGGAATAGACTCGACATTATTGAAACTGTAAAAATTGCAAATAAATATAAGTTAACTCTTGCCGTAAAAGGGTTTGGACATGCCGCGGGTAAGCAACATGAAGTGAGTAATGGAATTTTAATTAATATAAGAACTCTAAATCACATCCGCGGAATATCAATAAACGAAGAGGGTGTTCCCTTGATGGATGTCGACGCAGGAGTGAGCTGGAGAGAATTAATTGATTATTGTCTGAATTATCAGCTTATTCCGTATGTATTTACTGATTGGTTGGAGCTAACGGTTGGTGGTACTATTTCTTTGGGGGGGATCGGCGCGTCTTCTTTTCTTTACGGGGCGCAAGCTGATTATGTTGAAAATGCTTCTATTGTGAGTAATCCAGGGAGGCTTTATGAGGTAGACAAGAATAATTATCCTTACTTGTTTCATGCTGCAAAATCTGGCCTCGGACAATTCGGCATATTTACTGATTTTAAAATTCCGTTAAGGAATAGCCCTGAAAAAGTTATCCTGCATAAACTGGTTTTTACAGATATAAGCGAATTTTTTAAAGAGAGTTTTGCTATGTTGCAAACGAAAAAGGTTGACGCAATTATTGCTCACTTTGAATGTAATCTCTCTCACGTTATTAAGGATAGAATGGGTATCCATTATGAACAATTTTCTCAAAACACGTTACCCAAAACTAAGTGGTTAGCAATTTTAGAACTTAGTGAGTTTATATATTCTAAACATCAGAGCTTGTTAGAGATACCACAATATTATTCTGAACAATATGAAATTAAAGATTATTTATGCAGAGTTCCTCCTATTTTGAGTTCAACTCTTGAAAAGAAATACACCAAGCATACCGAGTGCACTTTGCTAATACCTTACAACAAAAAAGCAGTCGATCTCGTTTGCCATTTGCTGGAACAATTAAGTCATGAACTTTTAGGTTTCGGTACCATTTTATTTGTTCCCATGAAGAGCTCTGTAATTAAAAGCAAGTTTTTTATAAAGCCCATAGCGGAACACTTTTTTTTGTTAGGCATTTTAGCTAGGGATATAACGGAAGAAATAAGGGAACAGTTTCTCACTATCATTCTTCAATTTTATAACAAAGCATTGTCTTTAGGGGCTCGACGTTACCCCTGTGATTCGATGGTCACTGTTAATTGGAAAGAGCATTTTGGTGATGATTGGGACGAATTTATAACATTAAAAAATGAATTTGATCCAGATGGTCTTTTTTCTCCAGGGTTATCCATCCTGAGTTAAAAAATCCCTTCTTAGGAGTACAGAAAAAATGAATACCGAACTGGATAAAAATCTTAAATTAGGCAAGATGGATCATTATACTCTGATTGTTGAAGATGCTGAAAAAGTTGCTGATTTTCATATCAACTATTTAGGATTCAAATATAAATATGAAAAACGTATCAATACAGGAACAGTAAAAGAACATGATTTTGATATGATAAATCATATATTAACCTTACCGAACAATGAGAATGTATTTTGTGTTGTTACTCAGGGTTTGAATGAACACACTGTATTTACCCAATATTTAAAAAAATATGGTCCAGGCATTCACCACGTAGCTTTTAAGGTGCTCAAATTAGAGGATGCATGGAAATATTGTATTGAAAAAAAAATACGAACAACTTCTGAGCAGATAATTAGTGATCCTGTTACAGGACTAAAACAATTTTTTATCGAAAAAAATTACGCCGGATATTTTATAGAATTAATCGATCGAAATAAGGTTATTTCCTCGGAACAAGAAGATTTTACGGCGCAAAACATGAAATTATTGTCTAATAGCATTAAAAATTATCTTAAGGATTAGTATGGAAATAGGAATCGAGATTAATAGATCACTGGCTAAAGTATTAAATTATATTACCCAGCCCCAAAAAATGCCTTTTTGGACTTCCCACCAGACCATTATTAAACAAAAAACTCGATATTTTGAAATTCGATTGCACAACACCCTCGAATTAATCATTGAAAGCAACAAAATTAACGATCAAAACTACTCAGTTACCTACAATTGGGTTAAGGAATACTATCATTATAAAGTTGAACTTTTTATTAAAGAAGTTTCAAAAAAAATAACTTGGGTATATGTTGATGAAACTGCACTTAGTAAAGATTATATTCCCAGTTTTCAGGCAGAACTCAGGTTATTAAAATCAATATTGGAACACAGTAACTATAAAGAAAAAATAGAAGATTCTTTTAAGATTAATTCCAATCACTTAATTTTATATACGAGGCCTTAACCGAACATTATGGAACATTTTTATCCCAAGAGTGTTATTGACGTATTGTTTGAATACGAATCTTTGCTTAAGAACGATAAATTAGCACTAGTGCCTCCTGGGGCCAAGCATAAATCGGTAGCTATTATTGGAGCAGGTGCTGCTGGAATTTGTGCTGGTTATGAATTATTGAAAATGGGATTAATTCCTACTATTTATGAAGTATAGCCATTTGAAATTTAAATGATATAATATTGATTTTATTCTATCTCCATTATCCTCATGAGTTATTCAACAGATTTTCGTGAAAAAGTTCTGAGTTTTATAGAATTCGGCGGAAAAATAAAAGA
>JAMCQQ010000554.1 GCA_023379515.1 Actinomycetota bacterium | reverse complement strand
TTTGCACTGATTGAATATGATACTATTGAACCGCTTTTCTTCAATACACTTTCAAATAGTGTTATATGTGCACATTTAACATTTTTTTGAGGCGCAATGCCAATATTTTCCATTTCCTCGCTTAAATCTATCATGTTTCTAATCCTTGCTACAGTCAGATGAGGAATAAACTTTCTTGGTTCCTTTCTTATCTTAATCTTATTTAAGCTATCTTCCAGTTTATCATAAAATTGGATTATTTTTTCATTTCCCTCCTCAACCGGAACAAATATTATTCTTGCGGATTTTAAATCCGGAAAAGCTTTTATTCTATCTCCGGTACTAAAACTAAATTCCGGAAAACTTGCTGATACCGAATTTATTGCCCGTACTATTTTTGGAATCCTGCTGACATTTGTATAATCTAAAAATTTTAGGGTCAAATGGATGTTATCCGGGACTATTGCCCTTATCTCATGATTTTTATTGCTTATACCGATAATTGTATTATAGAAATACTGCCTTAACTTCTGGGGGATTTCAATTGCAATAAAAAGTCTTTTTTGACTGTCTTCTTTTTGCTCTGGCATTATTTTATAGATTATTAATTGCAAGCCTTAGCTTGTTAAGTATAAATTGTGCAACTCTGAACTTTATCTCAGTTCTGGTACCAATAAAATTTTTTTCATAAACCTCAGAAAGACTATTAGGTCCTATAAGGCAGCAGTAAACCAGACCTATCTTTTTATTTTTTTCGGGAGACTTGGGTCCTGCTACGCCGGTTGTGCCGACTGCAAAATCAGAATGGAAAATTCTCTTTGCGTTTTGAGCCATTTCAAGACAAACATCAGGGCTTACAACCCCTTTTTTCGTAATTACATCATCGCTGATATTCAATATTTTTTCCTTTGCACTGATTGAATATGATACTATTGAACCGATAAAAAATTCAGAGCTTCCGGGAGTATCAGTCAAAATGCTTGAAATTAAGCCTCCCGTAACAGATTCTGCGGCACTTATGGTTATTTTACGGTCCTTCTTATTTATTGCCTCCCTGATACTATCTGCAATATTATCATTGTCCTTACCGTATATGTTGTCTGCTATTGCTTCTCTTATTTTTTTCTCTATAATTTTTAAATTGGAATCACATTTCTTCTCATCATTTGATCTTGCAAGCAGCATTATTTTTATCAAGCCCGGATTTGCGGTTACTCCGATTTCGACATTTAAATCCTTTGCAAGCAGTTTTGCGTCTTTAATTTTAAATTCCATTTCACTTTCGCTGATATCTGTTGTAAGCAATATTTTCTTTCTTAGAAATTCCGGTCCTATTTTATCCTCCGCATATGAAGGCTCATTAATAAGACTTTTCAGAAAAGGAATTACATCATTATCAAGCATATCCTTCATTTCTTTTGGTACCCCAGGAATAGAAAAAATCCATTTGCTCTTCCCTTCAGCTTTTTTACTATAATCAGATCCTAGCTTGATTATAAATCCGGAGGCACTCCCGATTCTTGGTTTTATAGGTATCGAATCTTCAGGGATAAAAGATTGTCTTTTTAAGGTTTCCTCGATATTCTTGTTTTTCAGCCATTTTAAGAATCTTAAGCTTGTTTCATCAAGCGATTCATTTTTAACCAGAGTTTTGTTTAGAACCATTGCAACAGCCGCCCTGGTTAAATCATCGTCAGTGGGACCCAACCCACCACTTATAATTATAATCCCGCTATGGTTAACAGCTTCTTTCAGTGCATTTCCTATATCCTCAAAATCATCTCTTACGGTAATCATATAATTGCATTCCAAACCCAATTCTGTAAGCATTTCCGCTATATATTTGGAATTTGTATTTAAAATAAGACCCAGACTAAGTTCCGTGCCTATGCTTACAATAGAAAACTTCAATTCTCTCTTCCTTCCAGCATTTCATTAAGCTCTTCTCTGGAAATAAGGACCTCTCTTGGCTTGCTTCCATCATAACTTCCAATCAAGCCCTTTTCTTCAAGCTGATCCACTATCCTTGCAGCCCTGGAATAACCAAGTCTCAATTTCCTTTGAAGCAAAGATGCTGAAGCATGCCCAAATTCTACAACAACTTTTAGAGCATCATAAAACAATTCGTCATCCTCGGCAGACTTTTCTTCTTTTTTTGTTATTCTTCCTGTAATCTCGGGGTTAAATTCAGCCTTGCCTTGATTCTTTATATAATTTGTAATAAGGCTGATCTCTTTTGTTGTTACAAAAGCACCCTGCAGTCTCTCGGGCCTGTTTGCACTGGGTGAAAGATAAAGCATGTCTCCCCTGCCAATTAATTTTTCTGCACCACCATGCTCAAGTATTACCCTGGAATCAGTATAATCTGTAACCCTGAATGCAATTCTGGCAGGTATATTCGTTTTAATAAGTCCGGTTAAAATTTTTACTACAGGTTTCTGGGTCGAAATAATAAGATGAATTCCAACTGCTCTCGCCATCTGCGCAACCCTGCATATACTATCCTCAACTTCTGAGGCAGCTACCATCATCAGATCAGCAAGCTCATCGATAACCACAAGTATGGTTGGCATCGGTTTTAGCTCAGATTCCTTTCCGGCATCTTTTGAGACCATAAAATTATATTCTGTTATTGACTTGCAATTGTAATCCAGGAGTGTCTGGAATCTTATTTTCATTTCGTCCAAAACCCATGAAAGCAAGTTTGCAGCTTTTTTAGGATCAACTATTACCGGAGCAAGCAGATGTGGTATGCCATTATACAAGCTAAGCTCAACCATTTTAGGATCAATCATTATGAATTTAACTTCGCTGGGCTTTACTTTTAATAGCAGCGATACAATAATGGAATTAAGACATGAGCTCTTACCTGAGTTTGTAGCTCCGGCTATCAATATATGAGGCATGCTGTTTATAGACATATTAACTACTTCACCTGAAAAGTTTTTCCCGAGTGGAACTGCCAGCGGATCATTCATCAGGGTTTTATCATCCGGAGAAAAAATATCCCCAAGAGTAACCAGACTTCTGATTTTATTTGGAACTTCAATTCCAATTGCAGACTTTCCGGGAATTGGAGTTAAAAATCTTAAGTCCGGAGATCCAAGGGCCACGCAGAAATCATCTTCGAGGCTAAGCAGTTTTTGAACTCTTACACCCTGCGAAAGTGCAAGCTCATACAAAGTTATTGATGGGCCCCTTGTAACTGATGTAACTTTTGCGGGCAAATTGAAATAATAAAACAACTGATTTAAAGTGTTTACATTTTCGCTTACGCTTTGCTTATATAATTTTGGAGACAGCGCATCCGATCTTTTTAAAATACTCAACGGCGGAAGCTTGTAATTCTGGTCCGTTTCTTTATTTTCTGTTAAAGGAATCCTTAACTGTTTTACCAGATCTTTTTTCCCGTCAATTTGTTTATCTTCATAAGTACCGTAACCAGGCTGGCTTACTTTTTCGGCATCAAAAACTTTTTTATCTGTTAATTTTTTATCATCGTAGCTTATTATTTCAGGAAGCTCTGTGCCTGTTATTTTGCCTGCCGTATTAATTTCGGGTTTTTTGCTGCCGGCAATATTTGTTTCAACCTCCATACCGGTTTCACCACCAGCAGGCTTTTTCCTGGAAGCCAGGGCTGTAATTCTTTTAATGATGTCTATCAGAGATATTTTGGTTACAATGAGAATTCCGATTATAAGAATAACAGCAAGAATAGTAACGGCTCCTGCTTTGCTTACAAGCTTAAAAAGTCCATAAAATATACCGGCGCCAATTATTCCGCCTCTTGACTTAACAAGTACACTGTCAAAAATATTGGCATATTCAAAATTATGGCTTAAAAGCCCGGCAATCGAGACATAAATCAGAAAGAATCCCCATCCGAACCTTGAAGGAAGATATTTGATTCTATTCAAAAAGAAGCTTATGCCCCATATAAATAAGAGTACGGCTATGATATATTTTGTAATTCCAAAAAGATAGGAGAGATAATCATTGACATAGTTTGTAATTATACCTGTTCTGCCGAAACTAAAAAAACTTAAAAAGAACAGTACCGAAATCATGACGATAATTATTCCGTATACTTCTATCCTTCTGCTTACGTATTGCTTTTTTTGCCTGGTGTCAAATTTCCTTATATCATTGTTATCATAAGCTTTTCTTCTGATATTGCCACTATTGTTTCTTGAATTTCTTCTGCTGTTTTTATTGTTTTTTCCAAGCATATAAATAATTTAAAATGACAATTTAATTCAAATTAAAATTTATTATTTTAGTAATAATTATAGGCTTTATCCTGATTTTTTTTAAAATAAATTTTTCCATATTATCATTTATATTGGTTTCCATAAGATTGCTGTTTGTTAAGTTATTCTTAAAGCATTTGAATATCAAATCCTTTACAAGCTAATAAAAATGATGTTAAATCTCTACAAAACTATCTGTATAAATAATCCCCTTCAAAACTAAATCAGGTTCCATAATTATTTCAGCCTTTTTTGAATTTATGGCCGCAGTTATAAAAATAATTCCATTCCTGGACAGAGCTTTTCTGTCTTTGAGCACAATATCTTCAGTATTTCCTGAGCCAAAACCATCAATATATATATTCTGCAAAGTCAAATTATTTGAAATCCTGCATAAATTTTCATTCAGTTTAAGAACATCGCCATTTTGGGCAATAATTACGCTGCTTGCCGGTATCCCCACTTCATATGCCAGTTTTGCATTTTGTATCCTGTGCTTGCATTCTCCATGTATGGGAATGAAATATTTTGGTTTAACGAGATTTAACATCATTTTTATTTCTTCGCCTGCAGCATGCCCTGAAACATGGACCCCTGCAATAGATTCATAAAAAACATCCGCCCCCTGCTTCAGCAGTAAATTTATGGTATTCGATATTGCATTTTCATTTCCCGGTATCGGAGACGCAGAAATTATAACCATATCTTCTTTCATGATCTTTACCCGCGTATGCTCGTTCAGCGACATTTTCCTGAGCGCAGACAAGGGTTCTCCCTGGCTGCCTGTTGACAGCAATACAATCTTTCTTAGAGGAAATTCATCTATTTTTGTGATAGGTATTATTGTATCTTCTGGAATTTTTAAATAACCAAGCTCGGAAGCAATTTTAAAAGTTTTTAGCATTGTTTTTCCTGCGACGGCAACTTTCTTGTCAAGCTGCCTGGCTACATCAAGGACTTGCTGAATTCTGTGAATGTGAGAAGAAAATGTTGCAACGATTATTCTTTTATTGGCCTGAGTAAATTTTTCATATAAAGTCTTTCCGACATCTCTTTCAGGCAAAGTATATCCTTTTTCCTCAGCATTTGTACTGTCACAAAAAAGTGCAAGCACTCCTTCTTTCCCGGCTTCGGATATTTTTGAAAATTCAGTTAATTTTCCGTCAATCGGATATTGGTCAAATTTAAAATCGCCCGTATGGACAATCGTACCGATATCTGTTCTTATTATCATTCCGACACCATCAGGTATGCTGTGGTTTACCCTGAAAAATTCTATATTAAAAGGTCCAATACGAAGATTTATGTCTGTATTGATTTCATTGTAAATGAATTGTCCGTTGTCCTGATTATCATTGAGCTTTGATTTTATCAGGCCAAGGGTCAGTTTAGTTGCATATATCGGTGCTCTGCAATCTTTAATATCCCTGAATAAATAAGGCAATGCTCCAATATGATCTTCATGGCCATGAGAAAAAATCAGCGCTTTTATTTTTGATGAATTTTTTTTAAGATAAAAGAAGTCAGGGATCAGATAATCAATGCCGGGCATATAATCATCCGGAAACATAATCCCGCAATCTATAACTATAATGGAATTGTCCTTTTCAAGGACCATTATGTTTTTTCCGATTTCATTCAACCCGCCAAGCAATATAATCTTTAAACTGCTCTTTTTTGCCATGTTTTAGTCTGCTAATTTATTTTCTTTATTTTATTATATTATATTTTGACAGTATCTTCTTAAAAGCCGCAAGCTCTTCTTCACCCATTGCACAAAGCGGCAACCTTGTCGGGCCCGCATATACACCAGAGAGATTGAGTGCTTCTTTAATAGGTATCGGACTTGTAGTGATAAATATCCCGTAGAAAATATCAAGCAGATAGTTATGCAGCCTTGCAGCTTCTGTAACTTTACCATTTTTAAAACTTGAAATCATCCTTTTAATTTCGTTACCCACTATATGGGATGCTACGCTTATAACGCCGTAGGCACCAAGTGAAAGCATGGGCAGCGTATCTCCATCATTTCCGCTGTAAACAATAAAGTCTTCTCCGGTTCCCCTTATTATCTCTGCTATCTGCTTAAAGTCACCGCTTGCTTCTTTTATGCCTATAATATTCTCTATATTTGACAGCTCAATACATGTTTTTGCACTGATATTGCAGGATGTCCTGGAAGGTACATTATATAGAATTACAGGAATCTTTACTGAACCGGCTATTTTTTCAAAATGCTTAAATAACCCAAATTGATTTGGTTTATTATAGTATGGGGTTACAAGCAGCAAACCATCAACACCAATTTTTTCTGCCTCTTTTGAAAGTTCCACGGAATGTTTTGTATCATAGGTTCCGGTCCCTGCCAGTATTTTGGTCTTATTTTTAAAATTCTTAACTGCAAGTTTAAATAACTTGATCTTTTCTTCATCATCAAGCGTAGGTGATTCACCAGTGGTTCCTGAAATTAAAATTCCATCACTTCCGTTTTTTACCAGATGCTCCATCATCTTTAAAGCTGCATCCTGATCAAGATTATAATTCTTATCAAATGGCGTAACCATTGCGGTAATAAGCTCACCAAAAATCAATTTGCACCTCCCTATTTTTAAAAACTACGCTAATAAATTGTAAAAATAATTAAAAAAATTATAAATCTAAAATCTTATCTAATCCATAAGTATAATTCGGCAATTCATTTATTTTTCTTATTGCCAGAAGCAGGCCGGGATAAAAAGATGACCTGTCAATACTGTCATGCTTTATCGATAGTGTCTGGCCGCAAGTCCCAAATATTACATTCTGATGCGCCAGGAGGCCTGGCAGCCTGATGCTATGTATATGAATACCATCAGAAAAAGCTCCTCTGCTGCCGGCCGTTGTCTCTATTTCACCATCTTTTAATCTGGCTGAATTAAATTCTTTGGCTTGTGAAATTTGCTGTGCCGTAGATATTGAAGTTCCCGAAGGTGCATCTTTTTTCTTATCATGATGAAGCTCAATAATCTCACAGCCGTCAAAATATTTTGCAATCATTTGTGATATTTTAATCATCAATACTGCACCTATTGAAAAATTAGGAACAATAAAAACCTTGCTTGAAGATTTATTTGCTCTTTTCTCTATTTTTACAAGTTCATCTTTTTTAAAACCTGTCGTGCCGACAATAATGTCCATTCCTTCATCCAGGGCCCAGGTAACTGTTGCCGAAGCAGCTTCGGCATTAGTAAAATCAACGATAAGATCAGGATTTAAGTTCCTTACTTCTTCGTATCTGTTAAAAATTTTTTTATCATTTTCGCCGATTCCCAGGATATAACCCATGTCTTTTTCGGTATTTAATTTATCAAAACCGCAAACAACCTCCAGGTCCTCTTCCTTAAGCAATTCTTTTGTCATGGAAGTTCCCATTTTTCCGCAAATACCAAACATGGCTATTTTCTTCATCTTGGCCTCCCGTTAGATGTTTTTCCTACAATTACCAGATTCATTTTATCAGTTTGGAAATATTTGTGCACGATATCGTCAATATCATCAAGCTTCACCTTGTCGATTTTTTTCAATATTTCATCGATTGAGGATACTTTTCCATCTATCAGCAATGCCTTACCCAGGCGGAACATCCTTGAGCTTATATCTTCTACTCCTAAGACTATGTTTCCTTTGGTGTTCTCCTTAGCTATTTCCAGCTCATCCTTTTTGATTCCGTTTAATTTTATATCAGAAATTTCATTTTTTATAAGGTCAAGGACCTTATATACATTGTTAGGCGAAGCAGCTGCATAAATAGCTATCAAACCAGTATCGATATAGTGGGTTCCACTGGCAAAAATTGTATAAGACAACCCCTTTTCTTCCCTTACTTTCTGAAATAACCTGCTGCTCATGCTGCCTCCAAGTATATTAAGAAGTAAGGATAGGCCAAACCTGTCACTGCTTAACCTGTTACATCCGAGCCCTCCGTAACATATATGGCTCGCTTCTGTATTGCCTTTATATGTTTTCTTCATATTCGTTGGCCGGGGCAGCAGGATAGGGGCAGGTTCTTTTGGAAAAAATTTCTTTTCTTTGAGCCCTAAAATATTCTGTTTTACTTTTTCTACAAGGTCTTTATGTTTTATATTTCCCGCCGCAGAAATGACCACCCCTCCCAGATTGAAATTATCAGTAAAAAAACTGCTTATTTGATTCGCACCCAAACTGCTGAGAGATTTTCTCGTACCTAATATTGACAGACTCAGAGGGTGTCCGGAGAAAATTGTTTCATAGAAATAATTAAAAATATTATCGGAAGGATTATCCTTCACCATTTTTATTTCTTCAAGAATGACTTTCTTTTCAAGTTTAATATTTTTAATCAGGAATGAAGGATTTGTTATTACATCAAATAAAAGTTCCAGACATTGTCCAATATGTGTATCTATAAAGTCGGCATAAAAACAACTGTTTTCCTTGTCCGTAAAAGCATTGAATTCTGCACCAAGCGAATCAAAAGCAATAGCAATATCCCTGTAGGTTCTTTTTTTGGTTCCTTTAAAAAGCAGGTGTTCTATAAGATGGGTGATTCCGTTATTTGAATTGTTTTCATTGCGTGAGCCTGCCTGTACCCAGAATCCAAGAGAAATAGATCTAAAGTGCGGGATATCTTCGCTGATTATTTTCAGGCCGTTTTCAAGCTCGGTTATTTCATAATCTTCAAATTTGAAAGTTTTAGATGGTCCTATTTTATTTTTAACCTCTCTTATTCTAAGTCTGATCTTTCAAGAGATAACTTTCTATCCCTTTTATCAATATTGCATACTCTTACTGCTATTTTTTCACCCATGCCCAGGAAATCCTCTACTTTATTTACCCTCTGATTTGCTATCTTTGATATATGCAGAAGCCCGTCAATTCCTGGTATTATATTAACGAATGCACCATAACTTGTAATACCGACAACCGTTCCTATAAATTCATCACCGACATTAATATCATCAAAACCTTTGAGCATCGCTTCAATCTTATTTCTGGCAAGTTCTATATTATGCGCATCATTGCATGTAATTGATATCAATCCTTCACCATTGGAATCAGTAATATCAATTTCATCAAGACTAAATTCTTCTTTAAGCGCCTTTATATTCTTACCTCCTGGACCTATTATTTCCCCGATTTTATCTTTGGGTATTTTAAAAGATGTAATCTTCGGGGCAATTTTTGAAAGACTTTCCCTGGGTGCCGGTAATGTTTCAAGCATTTTATCAAGAATGAATAACCTGCCGTCTTTAGCCTGATACAGCGCTTTTTTAAGAATATCTATTTCAATCCCTTTGGTTTTCATATCCATTTGGAGTGCAGTTATACCGTTTTTTGTTCCGGCAACTTTAAAGTCCATGTCCCCGTAAAAATCTTCTATTCCCTGGATATCTGACAATACCACAAATTCACTATTCTGCCCTTTTACCAGTCCCATGGCAATGCCTGAAACCGGGCTTAGAATTGGTACCCCTGCATCCATAAGCGCCAAGGTGCTTCCGCAGACACTTGCCATGGATGTTGAACCATTGGATTCCAGTATTTCAGAAACAAGTCTCAGTGAATATGGAAATTTATCCTCGTCAGGAATCATTGCATCCAAGGCACGTTCCGCAAGAGCGCCATGACCGATTTCCCTTCTTTTTGGTCCTCTCATTGGGCCAGTATCTCCTGTACTAAATGGAGCGAAATTATAATGATGCATAAATCTTTTAAATTCTTCAGATTCAAGACTGTCAAGTTTCTGAGATTCCTTTATGGAACCTAAAGCCAAAATGGTTAGAGCCTGTGTTTTGCCTCTTGTAAAAAGGCCTGTGCCATGTGTAGTGTTGGGAAAAAGACCGACTTCGCAGGTAATTTTTCTTATTTCATCAGGCTTTCTGCCGTCAGGCCTGATATTTTTCTCCAGAATTAACTTGCGAACCAAATCTCTTTCGAGCTCTTTTAATGAAAGATCTATACTTATTTTATCATCAGGAAATTCAGCAGTTAACAGCTCGGTCACTTCGTTGCTTATAATTTTAAGCTCATCGGAAATATACCCTCTCTTGCTGTTATCAAGCAGCTCTTCTTTATTATCTTTAAGTGAAAATTCAAGCACACTATTAAGTTTTTCATTTATCCTGGACTCTGCCAGCTCAGCTACTCTTTTATAAACGTTTTGATTTAAAGCAAATTTTGATAATTCTTTTTTTGCCAATCCTGAAAGTTCCCTAAATTTCTTCTGTGCATCGATAATCTTTAAAATTTCCGGAATTGCAACTTCTATTGACTCAATTACTATTTCTTCACTTGCTTCACGCCCCTT
>JAMCQQ010000553.1:1552-5738 GCA_023379515.1 Actinomycetota bacterium | reverse complement strand
AGCCGAAAAAGAAAAATTGTACCATTTTTTTTCATCAGGATAATAAGACTCCCAAAGTTCGACAAATTCCTCATAATTGCTTACTGATTCTTCTTCAAAGTATTCTTCGTATTGCCCGAAATCACTAATTTTCCCTCTTGATACATCAATCCATATGCTTCGCAGGTCATCTTCTCCCTGAACTTCAAGCATCCGTATTTGATTTATCACCTCCGATAACTTCCCAACACACTTTTTGTCTTTAACCCAAGGATTATGCTGAGCAAATTCAATAAGCACGTCAAGATAAGGTGCTGTATAATTTAAACATTTCAAGATTTAAACCTCTTTGCAAAAAACTTTTATTTATAAGAACTTGCTTACAAGTCCCACAAGTATAATAGCACAGTTTATACAAGTATTTATAATCATTCTAAAAATGAAGGAGTTTTTACGTTAGGAAACCCTTTTAACAAAACCTGGCAAGGGAAACATTATAATTCAAAGCAGGTGGAAGCATATGCTGTTTTAGAAAGAAGAAGCCGTGATTATCCTTACTGTTATTGTAAAATACTTTTAGATAATTAATGGGGGTAAAAATTGGAAATAAGCTATGATAGAAAATATAATATATAAATTCAGAAAAAAGCTGCTCAAGTTGAAACCACAAGGTTAAGTGATGAAGTTAAACCCCGATACAAGCCAGTTTATTATAAAATGGTTTAGTGGTGACTATGATTTTTAAAGAGTTAATTAATAGCGTGGATTATGATTATGTGTGGGCTGCGCTTGTTAAGAGATACAAGCTTAAAGATGGCGCTTACGAAGTATATAAAAGTGTGCTTGAGGAGTTAAAGATACTCAAACTTAAACCATGCAAACCACCAATTACTCTTGTAGTAGCAAAGATAGAAAACTGCCTTGAGCCGAGCAAATTTATTTTTGATGTGTTTGGAATAATAAAAGATGATAAAAACCACTATGCACTTGAGATGACTCACTGGAATGAATGGCTAAGTTTTAATGTTTTAGATAAATCTATTGAAGTTTACGGACCCGCAGATGTAGTGGCTCATTCTTTATATGAGATGACATTCTATGGGTATTCCTCTAAAACCGTAGATGAAAAAGTTGAAAAGGAAAAACATATATTAAACAAATTCAGCCAGGAAATACAAAATAGTACTGCTCACTGCATTGATTTTGAAGAAGCTATTAAAGAAATAAACTATTTTGATAAACAAACATCCGAGGAAAAAGAACGCAAGGAATATGAGCGAATTACGGCCAATAATGAAAAGATTTATAAAATGTTGCTTGGCAGTGGTAACTAAATAAATAATTAAATCCCAATAATATAAAGTTTAATGATTTCATTTCTATTCTGGTAAATGAGAATTAATTGGGCAGATCCTGCTATCTATCCAGGAATTAAAAACAACCCGGGATTTGCCCATGAAGGTGGAGACGCATACTGTATATTTTCTCCACATGCGGCAAACATGACACCAAATTCCTGGAGGATGTTATTAATATTTTTACCTTCTGGCGTCAGGTGTGAAAAATAATCCCTATAGCAATGTTAGCATTTAATCAATTCTGCAATTTTCCTTATATGTTCGGGCGTGCTTCCACAGCAGCCTCCGATTATTGAAGGTTTGAATTTTAAGATTTCTTTAAAATTCTCAGCCATGATCTCAGGGGTTTCGTTAAATTTTGTTTTTCCGTCTAATACCACAGGCAATCCGGCATTAGGCTGTATAATCAATCGGGCATCAGGATTTGCGTTCCTGATTTTTTCAACAATTTTTATCATCGCATGCGAACCTACACTGCAGTTTGCACCGATAATGTCGCAGCCGGCTTGTATTAATTCATTGCCGAAAGTTTCAGCTTTGTTACCCATAACAGTGACCCCGTTTTCCATAAAAGAAAGGGTACATGCAACAGCCATGCTATTGCTTACTTTTTTAACAGCCTCTACTGCAGCCAGGGCCTCTTTCAAATCAATCATGGTTTCGATTAAAATTAAATCTATTCCGTTATCAATCAGGATGCGGGCTTGTTTTGAAAACGCATCAACAGCATTCTCAAATTTTAAATCACCATATGGTTCGAGAAGTTTTCCTAGAGGGCCGAGGTTTCCTGCAATAAAAATTTCTCTACTGCTGCCGGTTTGTGACCTGTAATTATCAATTGCCTCTTTTACTGCATTTACAGTGTTAATATTTATCTGATCAAGACTAGCTGCAAGCCCACAAGATTGGAGTTTAATAGGGTTGGAGCCAAATGAATTTGTCTGTATTATTTCAGAACCTGCATATAGGTATTTTAAATGTATGCCGGAAATTGTCTTTAAATCATCATTATTCAGGTTTAAAAAATCAGGGCATGATGTATAACCCAGTTCCTGAAGAGTAGTTCCCATAGCACCATCACTAAGTAGAATTCTGCTTTCAAGAAGTTTTAAAAACTCTTGTTTATTTTTTACACTTGCACTCATTTTTAAAATAAGGCTTTTACTTGTTCTTTCTTGCCCAGCGGGTCTTTTTAAGCATTTTTTTATGCTTTTTCTTACGCATTTTTTTTCGTCTTTTTTTGATAACTGAACTCACAGTATGCCCTACTCCTTGGTTACTTTTGTTATTTCGATAGGCAGTAATATTATAGTTACTTAACAAAAAAGGTATTATATCAAAATAAAATGAAAATAGTAACATTAATATTTGGATTGTATTTAGGTTAAGTGTTGAACCAGTTAGCGAAGAATATGCTACTGCCTTATAAGTGCTTATTAAATATTGGAAGATTTTATAAATTTTCAATTGACATCACTATATATAGTGTTATATTATTTAGTCATACACAATATATAAGAATTATTAAGTTAAGATACCCGGTTATTTTTTCCAGTGAATTATTTATAAAAAAACAATGTTAATAAATTTTTACTGAGTTTATTTTTTTGGAAGGAAAATAATGGAAGATATAAAAAAAGAAAAAAATTATGAAAGTTCAGGAGATCCAGGCAGTTCTGACAACAATGGCGGAGCCGGTAGTACAGAGAAAGTTACAAGCGGGAAGGGCAGTATTCGCAGAAGTTCCGAAAGCATTGCTATGGATAATTATTACAAAAATAAGGTTATAAATTTATCTGCTAATGCCATAAAAGTTCTTGAAAGAAGATATCTAAAAAAGGACGAAGAAGGGGTTTTGCTTGAAACTCCACGGGAAATGTTTGTCAGAGTTGCTCGCAATATTGCAGCTGCGGAAAATAACTATGGTAAAACGGATGAAGAAATAAAAGATATTGAAAAAATGTTTTTTGATATAATGTCTGATTTGGATTTCCTTCCAAACTCTCCTACGCTTATGAATGCCGGCAAGGAACTCCAGCAGCTGGCTGCATGTTTTGTGCTGCCGGTCGGTGATTCAATGGAAAAAATTTTTGAAGCTCTAAAGGAAACTGCTCTGATTCAAAAATCAGGTGGCGGAGTTGGTTATTCTTTTTCAAGCATCAGGCCAAGAAATGATGTGGTACTTTCAACCAAAGGTGTTTCAAGCGGTCCGATATCCTTTATGACTGTATTTAACGCTGCAACAGACACAATAAAACAGGGCGGAACCAGGAGGGGCGCAAATATGAGTATTTTGCGTGTTGATCATCCTGACATACTCGATTTTATAAGTGCAAAGGAAGATAGCTCAAAGCTAAATAATTTTAATCTTTCGGTAGGAGTTACCGAATCATTCATGCGAGCTGTCGAAAATAATGATGATTATGATATTATTAACCCCAGAACTAAAGCGGTTGCTGCAAAATATAATGCAAGAGAAATATTCAAGAAAATTGTTTATCACGCATGGAAAAATGGAGATCCCGGAATAATATTTTTAGACAGGCTTAACCGTGATAATCCAACACCACATATCGGAACCATAGAAAGCACAAATCCGTGCGGCGAGCAGCCATTGCTTCCATATGAAGCCTGTAATCTTGGATCAATCAATCTTTCTCAAATGATAATTTATGAAGATGAGATTCCAAAGGTTGATTATGAAAAACTCAAAAAAATAATTCATATTTCTGTCCGGTTTTTAGATGATGTAATTGATATGAGTAAATATCCTCTTGATAAAATCAGGAAGATGGTTGATGGCAACAGGAAGATAGGGCTCGGAGTAATGGGTTGGGCCGATATGCTGA
>JAMCQQ010000553.1:0-1542 GCA_023379515.1 Actinomycetota bacterium | reverse complement strand
GCAAAAGAAATTATGAGTTTTATCCAGGATGAGTCAAAGATTGCTTCGCGCAAACTGGCTGAAGAAAGGGGGAGCTTCCCCAATTTCAAAGGAAGTATTTATGATACCCCTGAAGGATATGAAATAAGAAATGCAACAACTACGACAATAGCTCCGACAGGCACACTGAGCATTATAGCAAATTGTTCGAGCGGCATCGAACCTACTTTTGCATTATCTTTTGTAAAAAATGTTATGGATAATGATAAGCTTATTGAAGTCAATCCTTATTTTGAAAAAGCTGCAAAGCAGGAAGGATTTTTCAGTGAAGAATTGATGGAAGAAATTGCAAGGAAGGGCAGTATCGAAGATTTCGAGTCAATACCATCGTATTTCAAGAGAGTTTTTATCACAGCTCACGAAGTAACTCCTATATGGCACGTTAGAATGCAGGCAACATTTCAGGGTTTCGTTGATAATGCTGTTTCAAAAACTGTTAATTTCTCAAATAATGCAACTGAAAATGATGTGGAAGATGTTTTTATGCTGGCATACAGGCTGGGCTGCAAGGGCATAACTATTTACAGGGATGGCAGCAGGGAAAGCCAGGTACTTCAGGTAAAAGGTAATAATAAAGATGAAGTAAAAACCAAGGATGAAGCAACAACTGAAAACAAGGAAGAAGAAGAAAAACAAAATATCAAACCCAGACCAAGACCTGACATTACAAAGGGTATGACAAGAAAATACAGTATTGGCGGCTGCGGTAAGATTTATGTAACTGTAAATTCCGATGAGCTTGGAATTTGTGAGGTATTTACCAGTACCGGTGAAGAAGGCTGTGCAGCCCTGTCGGAAGCTGTGAGCAGGTTGATCAGTATTACACTAAGATCAGGTATTGATATAGATTCAATATTAAAACAGATAGAAGGTATAAGGTGCATAACCTGCATTGCTGATGAAAATACCCATGTTCTTTCCTGCCCTGATGCTATAGGCAAGGCAATAGAATTTTATCTTAAGGGTTCCAATAAATTTGATCTGAATATTGCTGGCGGCCCCAAGTCCATAATGATATGTCCGGAAGAAGGCTGCGGTGGGATAATGTATCCTGAAGGTGGGTGCTATGTATGCAGAAATTGTGGATATTCCAAATGCTCCTAATATACGTCCTTAAAGCTATTTTATATCAGCAATCATCAGATAGCCCATGTTTTTTAAGAACAGCTCTTGTGGTGTCCCTATAAATCTTATAGTCTTTCTCACTATATAATACCATTCTGACACGCTCGACTTCTTGGTGTTTTTGAAGATATTCAACTGTTGTAGTTATTGCAATCACTGAAGCTTCTTTTACAGGATAACCATAAATGCCTGTGCTTATTGATGGAAAAGATATGCTTTTTAGATTATTTTTAGATGCTATTTCAAGACAGCTTAGATAACTTTTGGCAAGATCTTCCTTGTCTTTGGGTTTTCCATTGTAAATAGGACCTACAGTATGAATTACATATTGTGCGGGAAGATTATATCCATTTGTTAATTTTGCTTCTCCGGTATTGC
>JAMCQQ010000552.1 GCA_023379515.1 Actinomycetota bacterium | reverse complement strand
AATGCAGGTATTACACCCTTCTTCAATGATGTAATTGAAGCAGCACCATTTGCAAATCTCAATATAGATTTAATCTTATCTTCTTCTTCAAGAATTTTTAGAAAATCATTTTCTACAAGACCCACTATTAATGCTGCAACAAAACAATCCCCGCACCCTAATGTATCAACAATTTTTATCTTATTAAATGTAGGTACATGACCATAATATTTGCGAGTGGCATACACACAACCATTGGGCCCTGTTGTTACTATACATAACTTTACACCCATTGATAAAATTTCTTTTGTCGCAATTTCCATATCTTTTTTTTGAGTAATAAAAACAAGTTCTTCATTATTTACTTTAAGCACATCTGTAAAAGGTATTGATTTTTTTATTTCAAATCTTGCATGATCTTGACTAGACCATAAGGGTAACCTTAAATTTGGATCATTGACTATTATGCTTCCATTGGATTTAGCCAAACTGATTGCTTTATAAGTAGCTGACTTGCTGAGTTCTTTATTTAGAGTTAAAGAACCAAATTGAAAAACTTTAATATTTATATAAAAATTTTCATCAAGTTTTTCCGAATCAAGCATGGCATCTGCACTTGGATTTTTATAAAAAAGAAATTCAAAAGCGCCTGGTTTTGGAATAGCAACGAAATTAAGTCCTGTATTTATATTATCATCAAACTGTAATTGACTTGTATCTACTAAATTGTCCTCTAACATTTTTTTTATAGAGTGTCCAAATGCTTCATTTCCTACTCTTCCAATAAAAGCTGATTTTAATCCTAACCTTGAAACACCTACTGCCACATTTACAACAGCTCCACTAGGTATTTTAATAAATTCTGCCACTTCATTTAAGTTGATACCTGACTTAACAGGAAAAAAATCTATAATTGCATCACCCAAACATATTGCATCCATAATATTTTCCCTAGTAAAAATAATAATAAATTATGATTTTATTCTTTTTGCAAACTTCTCAAAATATCTCTTCGAATAAAAATCTGCATATAAACAGACCATATTACTGAAAGTTATTGAAGCAAATATTCTGTTTGTCATTACCTTTAATTGATTACAATGGCTCAAAACTTTGATATTCTAAAGTTATTAATATCCTCCCACATTTCTTAAATATCTGATGCAATGATTCTAATAATATTTAGATGCTATACATCTGGTTATTAGTATATCTAATTTTTTGCTCTACTACATGACAATTTATAAATTATAGTTTTTATGCATTTTTTAAATTATATTCTCTTGCCGCTCTGATCATAGCATCCATATTCTCATAAGGAGTATCGCGAGGAATTTCACAGCCTGGACTAAGAATGAAACCTGCTGGCCCACCTTCTTTTATAGCTTGGACTGACTTGCAATAAATATATTCAGGTGTTCCCTGTAAAAGCACACTCACTGGGTTTAAATTCCCTTTAATGCACACCCTCTCATCACATATTCTTTTTACTTTTTTCATATTATCAAGACTGTCAATAACCAAGATGTCAGCTCCTGTTTCTACAAACAGTTTTAAAAGATGTTCTGTGAAGCCACAAACATGATATTTTACAGGGATACCCTTCTCGTGAATGGCAGCAAATAATTTTTTAACATAGGGAAGTGAATATTTTCTATACATATCAGGAGAAACCATAGAAGCTACTGCTTCCCCTACCCCTATAATATCTGCACCAGCTTTAATCTGTGATAGTGCAAAAACCATCTCCATCTCTAAACAAAAATCAAGTACTTTTTTCACAAAATTAGGCCTTTCTACTAAGTCATACATAGCAGTCATGAGACTGCGTAAAAAAGTATATTCTGCAAGAGGAGATTCGATCCATCCTACGATTGGCACCTCACTCGCATATTTTTCTTTAAGTATCTTTATAGAAACCAAACGGTCAGCCATCCGTTCAGCCTTATAAGGGTCGGGCAGTTTTAAATGAAAGAAGTCTTCTTCTTTTTGGATGGGATATTTTATAATATATGGAACATCATCCTCGGGGAAGACGAGTATAGACCCACAGGCACTTGCTTCTCTATAACCATCAGAAGATACAGTAATGTAGTCATAATTGAATCTTTTGAATGTCTTGATCTGTGCATGCGCTAATACTTTTCCATCTTTAACAAATTGTGAATAAGGAAAACCAGCAAATTTAGCAGCAAAGGTCATAACAAAAGGAGCCACGGGAACCTCTTTAGGCTCCTTCATTTTTATAGCACTGAACATTCTTTGATAAGAATTCAAATTTATAACCTCCCCCTTGTTCTGTCTTTTCTCATTTAAAAATAGTACATATTGAAATTTTATTTTTTAAAGATATTTAAAAACGTATTTTTATAATAATTCTTTTCTATTATGATTTTAACATCTCTATTTTTCTATATTTTTCTCTAACTAGTGCTTAATTGTGTTTCAATAAAATTTCTCCAATGTGTGGAACCTTGACCAATAATTTTTCGGGTGTGATGTACCACCCTTCTTTAGCATGCTCAAAATCATATCCAGTATTTATTCTTGATAGTTCTTTTCCATCCAATTCCGCTTCATTTATAGAAATAATATTATTAAATTGTAAAATATAGCTTCTATCAAAAGCAGCCGTGCTCTTTATAATGTTAATTGAGCCTTGATATTCTTGTTAACCCCAAAAAATTGATATTGACAAATTTTTATAATCTGATTAAAATTTTAATTAATTTAAAAATATTATCAATAATGAAAATATTTTCAATAATTAATAATTATGGACAATACTAATAACTTTTTATTAAAAAATAATGAAGATACTTATTCCGATATATTGATTTCAAAAGTAGCTTATCTTTATTATCATGAAAATAAAGGTATAAAGGAAATT
>JAMCQQ010000551.1 GCA_023379515.1 Actinomycetota bacterium | reverse complement strand
TTATAATCGGTAAGAAGAATTTGGTTTTGCGGTTCGTCTTCTAAATATACAGATTTTTTAGTAAAAGCTGAGACATAAGCTGTGCTGTCATAAGCAAGAAGTGGCCAAGGTTCGCTTAAATTTTGTTTTAGTTTTCCATCATAAGGATAAGTTAATACTACTCCGTCTGGTTGGTTGGCTAAAAATTGCAAACCAGAAAGTTCGAATGAAGAAACAAAAGCATGTGGTTTATTACCTAAATACCCATTAGCTGTCACAGCAGAATTAATTGGTGCCAAAATTAAAATTAGAAATACCAAAATAGCAGCCAAAATTTTATTTAGTTTAAAAATTAAAGTTGAGATTACTATCCCGCTTAACAAAGCGCTTATGTATAAAGCGGGATAGAAAAATTGGATTGTATTCCAGGGATTACCTGATTGTATAAAAAATATTGGTATACTTGTTGACAAAATTGCCAGAATAAAAATAAACAGCAGTGTATCATTATAAAAGATTTTTTTAATCTTTAAAAATAATCCAAGGCTTAAAAATCTAAGTCCTAAATTTCCCAATATAAAAAGAGTTAAACTTAGAATTTCTACTAAGATAAATTTGGGCCATTGTCCTAAGCTTTGCGAACTATTTCTTGCCAAAGATAATCTATACCATCCTACCCTATCAGGCGAATCGATCATTGAATGAATAAACCAAAAAGGAGAAAACATAATTAGTGTAGAAGCAGCTTCAAAATTAGATATAAAAAGCCATCCAGAGAGCAAAGAAGATAGACAAACAATCCATAAATAGGAAAAATCTCTCCTTCTTAAGATATTAATAATTGCAAGCGCTGCAAGCGTTGCTAACATTAAAATACCTGTATAAGATTTAAAACTAATCAACGTCCCAAACAGGATAACAGTGATAATTTTACCCTTTCTTTTTAAAGACGAAGATAGCAAAATATGAACTAAAGCAATCAAAATCACCAAAGAGATGGCAAAAGGAGGATTTAAGTTAAAGGACACTGCCTGATTTACCCAGAAAGCAGACTCTCCTCCAAAATGCCTCTCCCGTAAATATTCTACTATCCAACCAAAACTGCCGGCAAAATAAATTAAATAAAGGCTAAAAATAGCAGCAACTTTAGTCTTTCTTCCTAAAATATTTCCAAACAGCCTTATTACCAAATAATAGGAACCAATCCCGAGCGCTATGGAAAAAATAATAGGATATAACCTAAAAACCAAATCATTTATAGGTAATGTTGATACATAGCTTGTTGCTGCAACCAAAAGATCATAGAAAAAATGGTAATTTTTTAAGGTGTTTGCGGAAAAAATAGGATTTTGGACAGGCACTGATTTCATCAATTGGTTTATTAATGCCAAATGCCAAACCCCATCATGAGTATTTGGCCCCCAAAAACCTACTCCGTATGCAAAAGTCAAACCACTTTTAAACGTAGGAAGAGTTTGAAAAACCACCCCTAATAAAATAAGCAAGCCCGCTATCAAATTAGAAGGTTTAGTAAGCTTTGGCAAATTAATTAAGAATTGATAAAACTTGAAACGGATAAAAATAATCAGATTTAGTAAGATATAGGCAAAAATTAGAGGTTTAATCTTTATTAAACTTGTTATATAAAAAAGCAAGGTAAAAGCTACCAAGCCTGTGACCAATGACACAAATAATCTTAAAAGAACGGGGCTAGTTTTAAGAAAAAATTTATTTGTTAATACTAACCCAGGCAAAATAATGGCAAAAGCCATAAATATTATAAATTCACCTATTTTTAATATTGAAGAGACAAAAGACCATCTTAGAGACAAATCTGAAATTAAAACTTTCTTTGGTGTATTTTCCTGCTTTGTTACATTCAATATTGCCCCATCTATAGAGAATATTTGTCCGTCCACACTGATATCCCGGGGTAAAAATGTAATTTTTCTTAAATTCCCTGCTTCATTATTGTAGCTAATAAGAATTTTTTCACCTTCGCTGCTGACTTGAAAATTACTAATTTTGCCTTGATCTATTATCCATTTATGGCCAAAACTGACACTATCCAAAACTCTTGTTGCTGAAGTTGCAAAATTAACGCTTTCACATCTTGTTTTAAAACACAACTCCTCTTCTCCACCAGTATATTGCCTGATATCCCTAAAAACACTTCCTTCAGAATTTAAAAACCATCCCGCCCTAAAATAAGGATCCATAAACCAAACAACTTTTTTAAAACTTCCTAGAGGATCATCAGCAATAATTACTTGCCGGGGAGAAAGTTTGGGAAAAGCATTTGCATACCAATTTGCAAAATCTTTCATTGTGGTAACTGAAAGCTTGCGGGCGTTTGCTTTTTCTGCTAAAACCCCCACCTGTTTTCTATATTCCTGGGAATATTTGGACCACTGATAAGAATTTTCCAAACCAACTACCATGTGAGCAAACTGGTTAAACTTTTGATTTGTGTAAGTTTCAATCAGGGATGAAAAATACTTGATATCTAAATCATGGTAATCAATATAATCATTTGCCTGAACAGAGAACGTACTTTCCAATACACCATTCCCATACCCGTTTACTGGATCCCTTGCTGCCCATTGCATCATTACAATATC
>JAMCQQ010000550.1 GCA_023379515.1 Actinomycetota bacterium | reverse complement strand
ACTAAATTAAAAGCTAATTAATCTATGCAATTACCACCTATTACAAAATCCCAAAAAGCAGATTTTAAAGGTACAGATCATCAAATTGATACTTATTTTAAGGTTAAAGCTGGAAGGTTAAAGCTTCGTGAAGGAAACATTGAAAATTATTTAATTCATTATCAAAGAGACAATCAAGAAGGACCCAAACAATCAGATGTTACTTTATTTAAAACTTCATCAGACCCTTCATTAAAAGATATACTAACAAAAAGTTTAGAGATTTTAGTTGTTGTTGATAAAAAAAGAGAAATTTATTTTATTGAAAATATAAAATTTCATATCGATAAAGTCAAAAATTTAGGAGATTTTATCGAAATAGAGGCGATAGATAAAGAAGGATCTATTGGTAAAGATAAACTATTAAAACAGTGCAATCAATATATGGAATTATTTGGTATTAAAGACTCCGATTTGATATCCTGTTCGTATAGTGATTTATTGTTGAATAATCTTCAATCGAACCCTAACAATAATTAATTAAAAAATCTATTCCGCTTTTTGCCAAATATTGATACCTTCTTTAGCAAATTTAACATTATCTTTAGTTGTTAGGAAAATTTCTAAATCTGTATTAAGTGTTTTTTCGAGTAGAGATTTTGCATAATAATAAACATGCTTTTTTCTTTTTTCACTGAAACAAACTATTAAAAGTCCCGGAAAAGAAGAATTATCTGTGTTTTCTTGCCAAGTTCCTTCGTCAGAATATTTAAAGTAGTAGTTAACTCTACTTCTTGAAATATCTGATAGCATATCTTTTTCAAATAATTCTAAAAAGTATCTTGTATTTTCTCCATTTTCCTCTAAGTCAATATACGCATCTGGTAGATCTTCTGGAAAATAATCATAATCTTTTAAATCCTGTTTTGTAAAAAAAGAAAGTTTGGAATTTTTATCTGTGTTTTTTAAAAAGTATAAATAACAATCTGCAACAAAAAGATTTCTTTGAATAAATTCTTCTGTCTTATCTTTTTCTTTGTATAGCCAATTTAAAAAGTTTTCATCAATATCTTCTTCGCTTTTTAAAATATGTCCTGCCCTTTGCGCTAAGCAAAATACATAAGGCTTTGTTATATCTTTTTCATCTTTAATGACATTAATATACTTTTTCTTTTGTAAATCATTTAACCATTCTCTAACTCTTTTAGAATCAATGTGATTAAATAATTTTTGGAATTGAAGAATTGTCAGGTATCGGAATTTATAGAGATAGAAAATTATTTGTCTTTGGGATTTTGTAATAGGTGGTAATTGCATAGATTAATTAGCTTTTAATTTAGTTTTAGTTTATTTAGTTATTATTGTTTGGATTAGAAAACATCCTCTTATATTTATATAAGAATAATAGAGTCTGTATTTTCCATCTACTTTAGCCTTGTTTTTGATTATATTTTTGTCCTTACACGGTAGGACATTTTTTAACCTCTTTTAAGCTTTGGTAATCCTGTCTTTTTCTGATCATTTTTATCGTTACTTTGTTCGTTCTCTTTTTCATTAACAGCAGTTTTCTTGTCATTACTTTTTACTGGCTTGGTATAAACAATTGCATAGTTTTTCCTTGATGCTTCAATTAACTCTTCCATTCTTTTCTCATCCTTTTCAACTGGAAAATATATTGTTTCTCCAGAAAATGGCTCTTCTGATTCAAGAGCAGAAATTTTAATATAGAAACGATATCTAGGAAGGCTTGGTATTTCTCCTTTTTGTAGGTATGGAGAAAACTGATCTAGCATTAATTCCTCATCTAAATAATTTGCACTTCTGAAGACAATAACAGTTGTAACGTTTGCAAGTATTTGATTAACAATTGAATTATCCATTTGTTGGGAAGTTGACTGTTCGGCAATAATTAAATGAAGTGCATATTTTCTACCTTCTGAAATTATTTTTATAAAAGACAATGTTGCAAAGTTTTGGAACTCGTCAATATATAGATAAAATGGTTTTCTTTGACTTTGAGGGACATTTGATCTTTTTAGTGCTGCCTGTTGAAGTTTAGTTAATATAGTTGTACCAATAAGTTTTGTTGTATCTTCTCCTAATTTCCCTTGAGACAAATTACAAATTAAAATCTTTCCATTTAATACTTCATCAAAGTTAATAGTAGATTTTGTTTGTTCAAGCATTCGTCTGGCAGTTGGAGATCTTAAAAATCTTCCTACTTTTGCCGTTACTCCTTGAGTCATTTTAACTATTTGCCAATCTCCAGCTTTTCCAAATTCCGCTTTCCAAAAGTCCAGTAAATCTTCATCATCTACTTTTGATAAAACTTGTTTCCTAAAGGCGGAATTAGTTAATAATTTATTT
Source organism: Actinomycetota bacterium (assembly GCA_023379515.1). The sequence goes on along the minus strand of JAMCQQ010000550.1, from coordinate 2,885 downwards.
ATTGTAAAAAGCGTTCTGTCTTCTACATAAAAGGCAGTATAAATTGTGTTTCTTAAGATGTGTTCTATTCTATGAGCATTAGCATTTTCATCTTTTGAAAAAACCTTTTTAAATAAAGAAATTACACCCTCACAAACAACTTCTTTTTCCATTTCCTTTTCATCTTCATCTAAACCGTCAGTTAGTTCTAGAATATTTATACCAATCGGATGTTTTAAGTCTCTTGGATTTACATAAATCAAATCGTCTTTTCGGGAGAGTGGGACACAAGATAGTAAATCTTCCGCAACATCACCATGAGGATCAATAAATGCCAAACCTCGTCCTTGTTCTATATCGTGTTTTGCCATTGAAAACATTAAGGTAGTTTTTCCTGAACCAGTTCTTCCGATAATATATGTATGGGTTTTCCTTTCTTCTTCTGTTAATCCAATATCAGTTACTTGTCCGCCATATGTGTTTTTTCCAAAAACCACATCTAATTTTCTGCCTTGTTTTAGAGAAAGAGGAGCAGGTAATTCTTTTGAATAACTTTTGACAATATTTTCTGTTTGGGTAATTTTGGAGTAGGGAAAGTGATAAAGGTCAGCTATCTCAGAAACGGAAAAAATATAATCACTTTTATTACTTAGAGAAAGCAATCTATTTTTAAAGAGGAACAATTTAATCTGCTTTGAAATGTAAGGCAAAATATTATATTTTATTTTTATCGATTGATATTGTGGTGTCGAAAAGGGTGAAAAATATGATTTGACTCCATCAATTCTTTCTTTTCCTGAAGTTTTATCTTTTGAGACAATGAGGGCTCTTATAGATGTTTCAAATAGTTGTTGGGTTACTTTTTCTTCTATTCCTTTTATTGTTTCCTCTTCAAAAGAACTTAAAACACGGGCTGGTCTTGCATGAGTTAGTTTTAGTTGCTGCTGATATTGATTAAAATTTCCGGCATATACTGGTTTCCCCTGTCCATTAGTTGCCAGTTCTGTTATCATCCACTGCAACTGGTTTCCAACAACTTGTATTGCCTTTATCAGTGCTTTACCAACCCCAATAAATGGTTTTAGGTATACTGGAAAATTTAATCTATTAAGATAACTTAAGACATCTTCATTATTTAAAATCTTTTTATGTATTTTGTATGCCTCAATTGGATATGTTTTTGATAATACAATTTGAAAAGCAATCAGTTCCTGATCTTTTAACTTTGTCATTGCTCCTGTAATAAAGGCTACTGGGTCATGTTCTTTAAGAGAATTTTGTTTTTCTAAAGGATAGGCAAAATGTTTTGATTGTTTAAATTCCACTGCTTTTGTAAAAAGTGTTTTATCTTTATCAATTTTTTCAAGGTAATCTTCAACTTCTTCCACTTTACATGAAGGTAAATATGACAAAATATTCCTTTTTAAATTTTGAACATTTTTAGTATTAGTTCTGACGATATATCTTATACCTGTACTTTTAGTTGAAACTATTTCAAAAGAAAATGTAGTTTTTCGACCTATTAGACGATTTAAAAGATTTGTTGAGTAACCAAAGTCATGAATTACGGAAAACAATTTTTGAGTTGTATATGCTGTTTTCTCATTTAAGGCAGGTGGAGTTATTTCTAAAAGTACAGTCTTTTCTTTAAATAGTCTTCTAATAATTAAGAAATAGCGGAGAATTATAAATACAACTAAAGAAAAAACGACAATTAAACAAATTACCAGAAAAGAAGAAAATGAGTTAAAAAGTAAACTGAAGAAATTAATTAAAGGCTTTTTTATAACATCGGGAAGCAAAGTAGAGATAAGGAGAAAAATATCTCTGAAAACACCAAAGATATCGTGATTTTGAACGTTTTGAATAAGCTCTTTGGAATAAATCGCCTTCTCAGTCATAACAGAAAAGGCAGGATTAAGCGAGCAGAAACTTTAAGGCGATTATACAAAAATCAAAGAGTTTTTCATAGAAGTAAACATGAATTAAATATTATTTGCCAAGCAGTATTTTTTTAATTATCCCGCAGACTTTGATATCTAGCTTCGTATTCTTGTCTCCATTTATCCAATTCTTCTCCTTTTTGTTCGATATTTTTTCTTCCAGCCATAATTGTTTCTTGATCAATATAAGGTTTTCCCTCTGGTGTTAATCCTAAACTTTCTCTTCCTCCTTGAACCATTTTCCATCTGCTATATTGATCTAATGCTTGAAAATATAATCTTCTCTCTAAATGCACAACTCTATCTGGATTAAATATACCTCCTAAAGATGGATTATCGAGATCAAGTAACCAATATAAATCTCCAGTAAGTGCATGCTTTGGAGTAGCAAATCCTATTATCATTTCTCTGGAATAAACTTCAGTTGCATAATCAGCTGCAGTAGGAGTTAAATATGATAATCCAAGTAATTCTCTGAATTCTTGTCGAGCAGTTGCAAGCAATTCAGAGCTTGCTCTTCTTTGCATATTAGTACTTATTTCTTGAAAAAAATTTTCAAATACTTGACTCCAATTTGTTGCTCTTATACCTTCTGGGGTTAATTCAACACCATTAAAACTCGATCCTAGTCCTTCAAGAACATTAGCTGGTATAAATCGTAAGAACCCAGCTAATTCCTGATTTTGTTGTTGAGACGAAGGCACTTGTTGCCCATCACCAATATTTCTTTCTGTCATCGGAATATTTTACTATAAGGTATTAAAATAAGCAATATTAGCTTGCCTATATTCTAGGCATAAATTTTTATAAATTCCTTCTTGACAACTAACCATATATGGTTATATACTAGTCATATATGATTAGTTAACTTTTAACCTTGACTATGACATCTTTACCTGAACAACAATCATTACTAATTACCGAAGAACAAATAATTTCCCCTTTAGTAGAAGTTCGGAATAG
>JAMCQQ010000549.1 GCA_023379515.1 Actinomycetota bacterium | reverse complement strand
TAAAGTAAATTAAATTAAAGTAACTATCAGGTATGAGTAGATAGGTATATATGGCTGTATTTATAAGTATTGATGCTGGAACTTCTTTCTTAAAGATAGCTGCTTATAATGAATCTGGCGGGATTTTATCCTCAGAGAGTTTTGGCTTTGGGGATATAAAAATAAGGGGTTCGTTCTATGAATTTGAAATTGAATCCTACTGGACGAGATGTCTTGGCTGTTTAAAAAATGTTTGTCTAAAGCTAGGAGATCAAAAAAAAGAAATAAAGTCCATCAGTGTAAGCAGCCAGGGAACAACATTTGTTTTTTTGGATAAAAAAGGTAAAGTGCTTGCTCCTGCTGTGTCCTGGATGGATTCAAGAGGTAAAAAAGAAAGTGAATATATTATGGAGAATTTATCTAAAGATCTCTTTTATAATATTACCGGTCAACCCGATCTTAATTCAAATTACTTACCTGCAAAAATACTGTGGTTTATAAATCATAAGCCAAATATAATCGATAAATCCAGATATTTGATTTTTCTTGGAGATTACCTGATATATAGATTGAGTAATGCAATATCTACCAGTTATTCTTTGGCTTCTGTATCCGGTATTCTGGATATATATAAAAAAAAATGGTCCAGGGAAATATTAAAATTAATAAAATTTAACGAACAATTATTCCCGGTGTTTTATGAGAGCGGACAGCCTATTTCAAAAGTAAACAGCAATATAACTGAAGAGACAGGGATGCCTGCCACTGTAAATGTAATGAGTTCTGCACTGGATCAAGCAGCAAGCGCTATCGGATCTGGCAATTTTAAACCGGGTATAATAACGGAAACGACTGGCTCAGTTCTTGCTTTGGCTACAGTAATAAGCAAAAATAGACAAAAATTAAAAGCTAAAATACCCATTTTTTATCATGCATGCCCTGATACCTTGATACTGATTGCCTGGCATCAAAACGGAGGCCTTCTTCTTGATTGGTTCAAGAATGCTTTTGCATCTTCCTATTTGAATTCGGAAAAACCTGCAGAAGATATTTTTAAATTAATGGATATAGAGGCTGATAGTGTTTTACCCGGAAGTGATGAATTATTATTTTTGCCACACCTCTATGGGGCTGGATTTCCTTATCATAATGAAAATGCCCATGCAGTTTTTTACGATATAAAACCTGGGCATAAAAGAGCACATTTTGTAAGGGCTATTCTGGAGTCTCTTGGATATGAAATTCTGAATATGCTTAAATTGTTTAAAGAAAACAATATATCATGGAGCGACTTCTATTGTGTAGGCGGAGGTTCAAACAGTAAAACCTGGCTGCAGATCAAAGCAGATATTATTCAGCATCGAATAAATATACTGAACACCAGAAGCGATATAGGCACGTTGGGAATGGCAATGCTTTCAGCCATCAGCCTGGGTTATTACAGCAACTTATCAGAAGCTTTTTTGAATATGAATAGAATAAAAGAAATAATTACCCCCAACAAAAAATTAAAAAAGGTCTATGTTGAAGGCTTTGGCAAATACAAAGCTTTAAACAAATTATTGATAAACATTTTTTGATTTATCTTATGATAGCAAAGTTTAACATTTTTCAGGATCAGAAGATTTCTTGCTTTATAAGAATTAAAAATGTAAAATATTGTAAAATTTCGTAAAATACTATAAAATAAAATAAAATCTCTGACAAAGAAAATTTTATCCGAAAACAGTTGATTAAAATTCTACGGGGAAAATATCATTATACGTTTTTAATACAAATTTAGGAGGACAATCAAATATGTTATCCAATTTCAATTATCTTATAAAGGATGCTATAGAAAAGAATTACGGTGTAGGAATAATGGAAGTTTGGGATTTGCACACCATACAGGCTGCCGTAGAGGCTGCTGTTGAAGAAAACTCCCCTGCCGCCTTGCTTGCCGGACAAAGCTTCATACAGGCAATTGGGGTTAATAGTTTCGCCTCTTTAGCCCTATCATATATAAATTCTGTTGAGGTTCCTGTTGCTCTTTGTCTGGATGAATGTCAGGATTTTGATTTCATAATTAAATGTATAAAAGCGGGCTTTTCATTTGTCATGCATGAAGGTGCGGGCGGGGAATATAAGGGAAGCAAACCTTTGAGCTTTGAGGAAAATGTCAGAATTACAAGAGCAGTGGTCGAAGTTGCTCATGCCGTAAATGTCACCGTAGAGGCATCCCTTGGAGAAATGCCTCTGTCTGAAAGCGGTGTTATAGGAACAAGTACCGAAAAAACAAACCGGACCGATCCGGATCAGGCTTATGAATTTGTAAAAAGAACCGGTGTTGATATATTGGCTCCTTCTATCGGGAATATCCACTGTCTTTATAAAGATAAATGGCCGGAACCTGACTGGGAACTTGCAGAAAACATAGTAAAAAAAATCGGCATACCCTGTTCCTTGCATGGTGCCTCCGGCGCCACCGATGAACAAATCAGAAGAGCTATTTCAATCGGTTTTAAAAAAATAAACATAGGCACCAGATATAATGAAATTTATCGAAAAGCGCTAATAGAAGAACTCCAGAAATGTGAAGGGCTGGGATGTCCCTTCAATTCAAGTATAAACGCAGGTAAAGCTTTTAAGACAGAAGCTAAAAGACTGATGAGGGAAGTGTATAAATCTTCAAACAGGTTTGAACCTGTTGGAAGAAATTACTGGACCATAGAAAAATTAAATATCAATGGCAATATTAAAACTGGCACTTTTAACTCAGATTTCAGTAATCTGGTGGAATTAATTACCAGGAAGGTTGTGGAGAACTTATAAATGAAACATTTACTGGTAGAAGTTGTAAGTGTTGAAGGAAAATGCCTGGCTGATTAAAGATAATATTTTTTATATAACAAATATGATACTTGAAGAAAAAAAGGAATATATCTTAAATAAACTGAGCAAGGAAAAGATTCTTCGGGTTGAAGATTTAAGTCGTGAACTTAACTGCACCACTGCCTCCATAAGATACATAGTTAATGATCTTGCAAAAAATAATATGTTGAAAAGGGTTTATGGAGGAATTACCCAGGCAGATAATATTGTAACTGATTTGTCCATAAAAGTACTTGAAACAAAGAATTCAGAAAAGAAAGAATATATAGCTGATAAAGCTTTAAAGGAAATTTCCGATAATTCAACAATAATATTAGATTCCGGATCAACTAACATGATATTAGCCCAAAAAATTATCGGTTTTAATAATTTAAATATAATTACAAATTCCATAGATATAGCAAACATTTTAATTGATCGTAAAGATATCAATATAATTATTCTGGGAGGGATTATCAGACCTATCACTCATTCTGTTGTGGGTTTTAATAAAGAAAACTATATAAAATCACTGAATGCAGGTAAACTGTTTTTAAATGCAGGAGCCTTTTCCATAGTGGAGGGTGTTACCGATCCAAATTTTCAGGAAGCAATGATCAAAGAGGATATGATAGGCGCTGCAAAAGAAATAATATTATTAGCCGATAGCACCAAGTGCGGTAAGATCTCAATTGCGAGAGTTTGCCCCATAAAGAAAATTGATAAGTTGATAACTGACAAAGAAATAGACAGAGATTTTGTAGATGCTGCAGGTGAATTAAGTGTTGAATTAATTTTTTAATAATTCTATCCATTAATTTAATTGTCATAAAAATGAATCACGGTCCGGATGGGTATAGAAGGGTTTTTTTTATGAAAGATATAAAGAAATCTTTTATTTTTGATACACAGATAACCACTCATGCAATCAGGCTCGCCAATGTAAATGCAGTCGAGATGCTCAATGACGCCAGATTGTTTTTGAGTACCCAAAAGTATGTTTATTCATATTACGGGTTGGATAAAATATGCACCGTATATGATGTCTATAATATAGAGTCTGATGCTTTGGGTCAAAAGGTTAAATATTTTGATAAGGACCTCCCTGCGGTAGATGGTGAAAGCCCATTTATTAAAGAAAAATCTGATTTAAATAAGATAAAAAATATTGATTTTTATAAAAATAAGAGGTGCAGATTTGTGCTGGATCTTATTGGCAGTTATAAAGAAATTACCGGTAGCTACTTTAAACCCAGGTTTTGTGCACCTTTTTCTCTGGCAGTGAATATTAGAGGTTATGATAATTTAATAAATGATATATATAATGATAAGAAATTTGTAAAAGAACTGTTTAAAGTTATAAATCATGAACTGCTTGCTCCATGGATATCTATTCAAAGAAAAGAAATAGGAGACAACAGTTTAATTGCTTCAGGGGCCGATGCATGGGTGACTGTACCCATTGTAAATTTAATGATTTTTGAGAATGTAATTATCCCGTCTTTTTTAGAACTTAAAGGATTGGTTGGTAATATATATTTATCCATAATGGGAGGAGCCCGGCATTTGAAAGATCCTAATAAATTTTTGGATATTCAGAAGATTTTAAATCCTTTTTTAGTAAAAGGTTTTGATCCGGATGTTGAAACCTTAGGTCCCGAGATATTTAGAGATTATGCCAATCAAAACAATATGGACCTCTTGCTAGGAATAGATCCAAATTTTATAATGAATTGCAGTCTGGAAAAAATTATTAAAAGAATAAAAAATTATATAAAAGCAGGACTTACAAATAAGAAAAACTTTATATTGTATTTTAATGATATACCTGCCAGTATTTCTCATAATAAATTAAAAGAAATTTTTAATGAAGTGAGAAAAATAAGGGGAAGTAGATTAAAATAAATATTTGGCTACATTGCCAGTTTAAAAATATTTATTATGTCTTCTTTCTGCAGCTTCATAAAATTCCCGATTGGTCCCCACTGCAGTTCTTTCAGAGCCATCTCTTCAAATTTATCATTTCCAATACTTAATTCCCTCAGGGTTGTCGGAAGGCCGATTTCTTTAAAGAAATTCTCGAGTTTTTTAATGCCCTCAAGAGCAATGCTTTCATCATCGCCAAAGTACGGATCAACTCCCCAAACCCTGAATGCATATTGTTTGAACCTGCCGATGTTCTGTCTGTAAACATATTTCATCCAGGCGGGGAAAATTACTGAAAGAGTGGCACCATGAGTTATTCCATAAACCGCTCCAAGCTCATGCCCGATTTTATGGCTGCCCCAATCCTCTATTCGTCCGGTTCCCAGCAAACCGTTATGCGCAAGGGTACCTGCCCACATTAGCTCGGCACGTGCATCATAATTTTTAGGATTTGCAAGCACGACTTGAGTATTTTCCGCTACAGTTTTTAATGTACTCTCACATAACCTGTCGGTAAGATCAGTATTTTTGCTATGCGTAAAATATCTCTCAAAGATATGGCTCATTATATCTGCTGATCCGCATGCTGTCTGAAAAGGCGGCAGCGTATAAGTTAATTCAGGATTTAAAATAGCAAACTTAGGAAGCAAAAACGAGCTGTGGTAACCCTTTTTCATCTTTGTCTTTTCATTTAATATTACGGAAACAACACTTGATTCGCTTCCGGTAGCTGCTATTGTCAGGATGACCCCAATAGAAACTGCTGCCTCAGCTTTTGCCTTACCCATAAAGAAATCCCACACATCACCCTTTTCATAAGGAATTCCGACTGCAATCGCCTTGGCCGAGTCTATTACACTGCCACCTCCAACTGCCAGTATGAAACCAATATTATTTTTACGGCAGAGGCCTATACCTTCTTTTACCATGCTGAGCACCGGGTTTGGCTGAACGCCCGAAAGTTCAATAAATTCAATATTTGCATCCGTCAATGATTTTACAACTCTTTCGTAAAGGCCATATTTTTTTATGCTCTGCCCCCCATAATGCAGCAGTACCTTATTGGAATATTTCTTGATTTCAGCTCCTGCTGATTTTTCGGTACCTTTCCCAAATATTATTTTTGTCGTGTTTTGAAAAACAAAATTTTCCAATTAACTTCCCCAGGTCCTTCCTAAAACAAACAGTTTCACAAAACTTGAATTTTCTTATATCTGTTAATATTATATTTATTAAATAATTATACTCTAAGGCATAATTACCTTTATTAATATTAATAGAAAAAAGCAGATAAATAAATTCTTATTCTAAACTAAATCACAAGCTTCAGACGGCATCCAATGCGGATCCATACCTTCCCATTTAACATTACAACCTATGGGATTTGTTAAAGGTGTCGCTACAGACTTTCCTGCAATATGTTCTTCCAGCGCGTTCCGGAGATCATTGACTGTCATCTTGCTGATGTCTCTGGGATTGTCCACCCCTCTTCCCGTATAAATAAGCTTCCTATTTATGTCAAAAACAAAGAAATGAGGGGTTCGCAGTGCCCCATATGCTTTTGCTACCTTCTGATTTTCATCATAAAGGTAAATCCATGGAAACTTATGCATCTTCATTCTTTCAACCATATGTTCAAAGGAATCTTCTTCATAAGTATTTTTACTGTTTGAATTTATGCCGGCAAATTTAACTCCAAATTTTGCAAAGTGCTCAGCGGTTTGCCGCGTTACTTCATCTGAACCGGTTACATATGGGCAGTGGTTGCATGTAAAAAATATTACCAGCACATTAGCGTCATTAAAATTTTTTAAAGTATATATTCTTCCTTCTGTTGATGGCAGTAAAAAATCCGGAGACTTGTCTCCTATTGATAAAGTGAATCCCATCTTAACCCCCATGTTATTTAATATTTTATTTTAAATAGGTTAGCATCTAAAATTTCGTGATAAAAAATAAATTAAAATTTTCCTTTATTGCTATCACGAAATTTTAGATGCTTTCTTTAATTAGAAAAATATTTTAATATTCTGTAAAATATTATTACAAATTTTCATGTTTAGCAAAAATAAATTAGGTAATTTCTTTAAGAAAAATCGGCATTGGAGCAAAGGAAATTATTTATTACGCAACTATTTCATTGATATATTATGGATACAACTTTAGATAATTTACAAGTTTTAAATGAAAGTTTCTACAATAGAGATACTTCACTTGTGGCAAAGGAACTTCTGGGGAAAATTCTTATTAGAAGGATCGAAGGTCAATATTTGGGTGGATTTATTGTGGAAACAGAAGCATATTATGGCGATACCGACCCTGCAAGCCATGCATTCAGGGGCAAAACTCCAAGATCTAAAATAATGTTCGGCAGGGCAGGAATTGCATATGTTTACTTCTGCTACGGAATGTACAATTTGCTGAATGCTGTCACCGAAAAACAGGATATACCCGGAGCAGTTTTGATAAGGGCGCTGGAGCCGGTATATGGTATTGAAATAATGAAAGAAATGAGAAAAACTGAAATTACAAAAAAATTAACAAACGGGCCCGGCAAGCTTACAATTTCGCTTGGTATTGATTTAAAGGATAATGGGAAAGACTTAACGTCGGATGCCGGCGGTCTTTACATTGCAAAAACAAATTTTCCGGTAAAATATAAAAAAATCGGTCACTCTCAAAGAGTTGGGATAAACAGCGGCAAGGAAAAATTTTTAAGATATTTTTTTGAAAAGTGTGACTTTGTATCGACTTAAAAAATCCGTTTTATTCCCTCTATTTAAACACTTTAAATTCTTATATAATAATAAAGAACTTATAAATTTTTAATGGAGAAGTCGGAAAAATGTTGGATTTAATCAAGCTGAGAAAAGCACCGCCAATGTCCAAAAGAATGTATTTGATAAAGGAAATGTGTGAAAGCATAGGCATTGATATAGAATACCTGTTTGGTTTATTTAATATGTATAATGAAAAAAATAAAGGAAAATGGTTCTGGCAAAAAGCAAGTTTTGGAGGGCATTTAAAGGATGTATTTGATAGATTTAACAGCTTCATGGATAAATTTGTTTTAAAAATCAAAGGTTATAGTGATGACGATATTCTAAGAAATTTTGAAGACGGCAAAAATCTGCTGTGTGATCTATTAAAAGATCTGGAAACAAACCTTGCGGTTGGCAGGGAAATTGATGGTAGCACCGTAAGAGGTTATATGGATGATAATGTAAGGAATTTAATCCAGGGTAGCCTCAAAAAGATAGTATAATTTAAATGTTCCAAATATTTATTTTTCTTCTGCAGGCTTAAATACTTCCCTGTATTTTTTCTTTTCTGCGTAAGTGTTTTTTCCGTAAAGCGGTAATCTGTTTTCAGGTTCGAATTCCACAACTATCTCATAATCTCCTGACTGTAATTCTATTTCAGTTTTTTCATCTTTAGCCAACCTGACAATATTATACTGGGAGCCGCCAAAATATATGGATATCCCAAAACCCATCTTATTCTCAATTGTTATTTTACTGTATCCTTCCTTTGAAAAAAATCCCGAAGGTTCCGAAGGTACCAGTTGTTCAAAATCCGCTTTTTTTATGAGATTTATCTTGCACGTGACAATTGCCGATATTAGATCAGCTTCCAGGTCCGGAGATACTCCAATTAATATGTCGTATAAAAATAAAGCCTTTTCATAACTGCTTTGACTGTAAAGTTCATTAGCTGTTTCATTTATTATATAGACCGGGATATCCTGAAAAAAAGTTTTGGTCTGATAATTGATTGTATATCCATATTTGTCTTGTGTTTCTTTTTTAAGATCCAATATTTTTAAAAATTCAACAATCGCATTTTTATTATCTCTTTCTTCTTTTAAGCTCATTGCTCCCTGAATACGGGAATTGATTATGAGCTCGGTTGCTCTCTCATAATAATCACCTTCCGGGTAATTGGCGGCAATCTCGTCTGAGAACTCGAGCGCTTTTGTGTAATCTTTCGCATAATTAAGGCTCAAAGCGGCTTTATATAAATATTCAGGAATTTTATATTCTGCTATAAAAGCATCATTTGAATCGGGAAAATTTTGTTTTATTTCTTTATAATAAACAACTGCATCCAGATAGTTTTTACCGGCTTCGCCATACTCTTTTTGTTCAAAGTATTTGTCAGCAACTTTTATAAAACTATCTACAAAGATTTTTTTTACTTCCAGATCTGAATTGCTGATTATATTTTCATCGATTGCCTTTTTAAAATAAAATATTGAGTCTTCGAAATTGCTATTGAAATAGTAAGAATATGCCAGCCCCTTTAAAGAATCATCTGCGTATCTGCTGTTTGGATAGTTTTCAACTATTTCCTTAAATTCTTTTATGGAAGCATTATATAATTTATTGTCAAAATTATCTTTTGCAGAACGGTTTAATGCAAAAGGACCGAAAAGACTCGACAAGACTATTCCTGATAAAAAGATAATAAAAAACATGATAAAAATATATCCGGAGACATTTTTTCTGACCAAATATACTATTATCAATATCAAGCTTATTACTGCAGCGGGGATACAGATAATTGGAAGTATGTCCCAAAATCTGCCCTTATCTAAAAAGAAAAGATAGCCTCCGCCAATTACAACAAGTATGAATAGAACGATGAAAAATATTGAACCTGCTCCAATACTTCTCCTGCTTCTGTACGAATACATTTCCAATGTCTTTAAAATATTTTTTATGATATATACTTTATAATATTAGCATAATAAGATTTTCAGACAAGTTTTAGGATTTAACAGTTTTAAAATCTAATATTCCATTTCATAAGTATCCCAATATCTGTTATCGTAAAAATGATCATTTTTTAATATCTTTACAAATCTAAAACCACAATTTTCATATACCTTTTTTGCCCTGAGGTTGTATTCATAAACATGTAACGTAACTTTGGATAACAGTAAATCTTCAATTGCAAACTTTATAATTGTCCTTATGGCATCAGAGCCATAACCTCTGTTCCGGTAGCTCTTTTCTCCTAACACAATCCCAAATTCACAGGTTTTCTCTAACCAATTTATTTTGTGTAAAGCACAGTTTCCAATATACTTTTTATTATTTTTAACTATTATTGCAAATACGGCATCATTATATGATTTTTGAGTGAAATTAAACCATTCCAGTTCTTGTTCCATAGTAAGGTCCTCATAATTTTGATTCAAATATTTATTGACTTCAGGGTCTTTCAACCATTTCAGGCAGGATGCCAGGTCTTTAGCCAATAATGGACGAAGAGTTATTCTTTCTCCATGAATATTTTTGTTTTTATAATTTTTAAAATCCTGCATGAGATCCAAAGCCATAACTTATGTAATAAGACTCTTATAATAAAATAATCATATTTTATACAAGTTTGCATTTTTACGCATTTAATATTTTTTAA
>JAMCQQ010000548.1 GCA_023379515.1 Actinomycetota bacterium | reverse complement strand
AAATAAGAATTGATTTTTGGCAGGATAGATACATATTGAAACTGACTTCAGAGGAAAAATACTTCTTTCTTAAGCCAATTTATTATCATTATTTCAGAATTTTTTTTGTTAAATTTTATCTTTCCATCCTTGCAAAATTTTTGGATATATTCAGATACTTTCTTCTCATCAAGTCCTGTTTCAAATGCAATGATATCAGTAGAAATTTCATAAATTCCGCTTTGTCGTGTATGCGGATTCGATAATAAATAAAGAAAGAAGTATTTTTCCTCTGAAGTCAGTTTCAATATGTATCTATCCTGCCAAAAATCAATTCTTATTTTTCTGAATACTGCCATTTTTTCCTTCGCTTTTCTCAATATTAATATTTCTGTTTTTTAATATGTTTGAAATCAATGAAACCAATGCAGTGCCTTGCCTTAAGGCTTCGACCTCCGATATCTTTATGCCATAACATTCCTCACATATTTGCTGGTATTTCTGGACCTGTTCTTTGCTTAAACTTGTCATTGGAGGATCCTATTCTTCAGAGATTTTAAATTTTGCGAATAACGAAGAACATTCAGTTTAAGAGTGCCACTCCAATATTGATCGATAAGCGAATACAGCTCATCACTTTCAGCAAATTTAAATATCACTCTATGAGGATTGGTCCTGTCTATTGCTTCTATTTGAAAAAATGAAGAAATTGCGGCAACAAGATGCAGGTCACTTAATTCAAGGTAAGTTTTAAGATCATTCTTATTTTTTTCCATATCACTTTCAATTTATTTATTAATATTGTTTTGCCTAAAATGATATGAAATAAATAAGGATGTTCGAAGAGGGGTAAATGAGTGTTTTTTTGTGCTTAATTTTGAGTAAGCATTACAAATTCTTCATCAACAATTCGAATATTTATTGTTTTTTTATCACCAACAATTCTTAATTTTCTATTGATTTCTTTTATATGTTCTTTAATTCGTTGTTTTTTCAGTTCATTATCTACTTGTTCTTTTGTAATCGAGTAATATAAAGTTGAAATATTTTTTTTGGTTTCTGGATTATTAATTAACTTAACAAGAATTTTAAAAGTCCTTGATCTTTTTCCAAAATAATATTGACTCTTTTTATAACTTGCAAATCCATTAACTTTATTAACCGTTAAATCACCATAGCTGATATATGAATTTTCTATTTTATCTATTTCTTTTGGAGTGTTTTTTAAATTAAATTCTATATTTAAAAATCTTTTTTTATCTTCTATAAATAAATTACAATCAATAATTTCGGCATATCCCTTAAAAATTAAAGAAACAATGACTTCATAGAATCTAAGTTCAGGTTCAAAGTTTATCTTAATCAAATCTGTTTTTTCGTTTCCACTTATATTAAATCTATAACCATTCTTATCATAATATTTGCTCAAGATATCCAATGTTTTCTTAAGATTAATCTTGCAATCGTAAAAATTAATATCTGATGATAAATGGTTTTTATTAAAAACTTCAATATATTCAGTTAAAGAATCTATAAGTTTACTTTTGCAGTTCTTATAAAAATTTAAGTTGTAAAGATGGCCTGTGGGTATAAGCTCTTGGAAAAAGGATACCTCAGGTTTTACAAATTTTTCGAAATCTACCTTACTGTTTTTAGATTTAAGATTTATTGCGTTTTGTATTAAATTACCAAATGTATCTTTTGTGTATTCTATATTTTCATTAAAATGAGTTGATTTAACAAATTGCTCCACTTTTTCTTTATTGGCATCAAAATAAAAGCAACTTTCTAAATCTTTGTCAACAAATATCAGCAATAATATTAAAATATTCGTTTGGTGTAAAAAAACTGAGAGGAGAGCTATTATCAGAGTACAAGGATATAAAAAAAATTTGTAATGTCTCGGGGTGCAAATACTTCATTTCAATAATTTAAATCTCAATCTTAATTTTTTATGTAGAATGATTATAAAAAATTTCTATAAACATTAAAATATTTATTTCAATAATGGAACAAGATAAGCAAAATCATCGCCTGATAATGGTAAATTGTAAAGTTCATTTACCTGCCATAGACCGCTTGTTTTTAACTTCTCTACTGGAGAGTAGCGGCCAAGCCAATTATTTGACGGTCTGCACTGGCTACATGCTGAAATTGTTGAAATTATTTTTGATTCTAATTCCAATCTTTTATCAGTGTCGTTAACTTCAAAAACACAGAAAGAGAAAGTGCCTTGGATATATTTGCTTACCTCGGATTCTATCTGTGATTGATATTCCTGGTTGATTAAGTGACCATATTCAGACTTTTTATCTCTTGTGGTAAAATCAATTCGCCATGTTTTCAGGTACGGATCTTTTCTTTTATTCAATATTGCTCTGCCAATATTTTTCCTGAATATACTTCTGTCCTTATTTTCTAAAATATAATGCTGGTTAAGTCTTGACCTTAACTGGTTGGCTCCGGTATGAGTTCCTATCCTTACAATTCTATCCAGTCCATGGCCAGTTTCACCGTTTTCAAAAAGAATGTATATTCCATTAAGCGGTATTTTGGTTTTATTAAATGGAAAATAAAACCTTGGCAGGTTATTAAATAAATTATGAAGACTGGTGCATTCCTTGCTCATATTCTTCTATTTGTTTTTTTAAAAAGCTTAGCCTTGATCCGAATGGTAGATTTCCAAGCAGAAGCTTATAATTGTTTATATATGGTAGTAGGTATTTATAATATTTATTTCCGGTAAGAATAACTACTTCATCTTTTTCTAAATCAATTTTTTCTTTTAAGGCCTTTATTACTTTTTTAGACCATTCTCTTATCTCAGTTGAACTTTTTGTTTTTAATGTTTCATCGTATGGCTCAATTATTTGTTCTGGTTCAAGGAGTCCATATTTTGCTGAGAGTATAAAAATATTGCCTGGTTTTAATAATTGTGCATATCTGTAGCTTTTTTTAAAAAGATCGCTTACGTATAAATCTTTTGCTTTAGCTGGGGTTTTAAGTTTTTCCTTAACACAGGAAATTAAAATTATTCTTTTCATTTTTTACAATCCATGTTGCTCAATTAATCTGTCGAACCATTTCTTTTTAAACTGGGCGTTGATTTGTGGATCAGATAATTTTTTATACAGTTCAAATTTGTTATTAACAAAGTCAAGAATAACATTGTCAAATATGTCTTCGAATTTCTTCTTGATATTTTCTTTGGTATTTCTGGGGTTAAGTACAGCTTTTAATTCCTCATTTTTTTCAAGCTTGCTTTTTATAATATCAATATCAACCTTATCTTCTTCAGTTAAATTTGCACCATAGGTTTCATTAAGTGTGGCAATTATTTTTGTCAAAAATTCCTCTTCATCCGGTGGTGGAACAACAGTATCTGTTGAGGGAGGTTCAACATAGCCATCTGTGGGTTCAAGTATCAGGCTTCCTTTAAAGGTCTGCTGGATTCTAAATGATTCAAGATCCACTGCTTCTTTTAATTCATAAGGAAGAGGCTTAACTGCTTTTGGTAATTTGTTTAACAGATTTTTGCCGAAGTTATACAGCTTTTCCAATTCTATATCTTTAAAAGTTACAATCTGAGATATAAAACCGTAGAGCCTTACAAACTTCTGAAGTGTAATCCTGAAGTCTTCCTGTTCATTTTCATGTTTGAAGCTCCATCTTTCAACTGATCTATCAAGAATTGGCTGCAGATTTTCAAGAGGTTCTGCAGGATTGAAAAATATTTTGCAAAACTGCTCAACATCATCACCTGAATATATATCATATTTTTCCAGTTTATATACAAGACTGTAGAGTTCATTGGGGTCAGTTTCTTCAGATAAAAGTATTGTCTGATAATATGGCTGAAATGCTTTCTTTATATCTTCAGCTTCGTTAACAAAATCTATAATTAAGGTATCTTCTTTTGCCTCCATTGTCCTATTTAATCTGCTAAGTGTTTGTACAGCATGAAGGTCAACAAGTTTTTTATCAACAAACATGGTATGAAGAAGTGGCTCATCATAACCTGTCTGGAATTTTTCAGCTACAATTAAAATTCTATATTCAGGAGTTTTTAATGCATCCTGGATTGCAACCTTTGGGGCAAGTCTGTTTAAACTGTTTTCTGTATGTTCTGCTAAAGTGTCCGGATCAATAACTGTACCTGAAAATGCCACAAGTGGTTTATATGGTAGATTTTTTTCTTTCATCTGTTTTTTAAATTCAAGAAAGTATTTTACTGCATGAAGCCTTGACCTTGTCACAACCATTGCACGAGCTTTTCCTTGAATTTGGTTTTGGGTATTATCTATGAAATGGTCAAGCATTATCTGAGTTTTTGCTTCAATTGCATGAGGCTGCAGATCTACATATGAGGTTAGAAGTATTGCAGCTTTTCTTTTTTCATACTTTTTATCACCGGCTATTGTTTTCATCAATTTAAAGTAACGTTTGTATGTCATGTAATTTTTTAAAACATCAAGAATGAAATGTTCCTCTATGGCTTGTCTCATGGAGTAGATATGAAATGCACAGAACTGACCTTGATCATTTTTCCTGCCAAACATCTCAAGAGTCCTATTTTTTGGAGTTGCCGTAAAAGCAAAATATGATATATGAAGCTGTTTTCCACGAAGACTTATTTCTCGGAGTACCTCATCATCAAGATCAAATTCTACTCTATCCTCATCTTCAGCATTTTCCAAGTTTACAGATAGAACTTTTTTTAAATGTCTTGCATCTTCACCTTGCTGGCCTGAGTGGGCTTCATCAACAATTACGGCAAAACGCTTACCTTTAAGCTCTGATATATGTTGCGATATTACAGGGAATTTTTGTATGGTTGATATTATTATGTCTTTTCCACTTTCAAGGGCTTCTCTTAACTGTTGGGCATTTTTCTCTATCGGTATTACAACTCCGGTTGTCTGTTCAAACTGTTTAATCGTGTTTTGAAGCTGGCGGTCAAGCACTCTTCTGTCAGTTACAACAATGATTGAATCAAATAGCCTGTCTTTATCAGTGCTTTTCTGGTAAAAATTAGCCAGGTGATGGGCAAGCCAGGCAATTGAATTTGACTTTCCGGATCCTGCAGAATGTTCAATTAAATAACTCTTTCCAACACCTTCAGCATGAAGTGCATCAAGTATTTTTCTTACTGCACCAAGCTGATGATACCTGGGGAAGATAAGAGATCTATGAACTTTTTCATCAAGGCCAATATCTTTTACAAAGTATTTTTCGCTATATTCCTGGATATGCAGATAATTATTTATTAAATCAAGCAGAGTGTCAGGCTGAAAGATGTCTTCCCAGAGATAGGCTGTTTTATGGCCGTTAGGATTTACCGGATTTTCTGTATCTTTATTAAATGGTAAGAATTTGGTATTGGCTCCAGAGAGTTTGGTACTCATAAATACCTTTTCATTTCCTACAGCAAAGTGTACAAGGCATCTTTTGAATTTAAACAGATCCTCTTTTGGATCACGGTCATTTTTGTATTGTTTTATGGCCTGCTCAACAAATTGACCAGTAAGTGAATTTTTAAGCTCTGCAGTAATTATCGGTATACCATTTAAGAATATTACCATATCAAGAGATTTTGTATTCCTGGTGCTGAATTCAAGCTGCCTTACTTCTGAAAATCTGTTTTGCTCATAAAGCATTTTAGCTTCTGGATTTAATCCACTTGATGGTTTAAAGTAGGCCATTCTAAATTTAGAACCTCTGTCTTTAAAACCTTTTCGCAGGACCTCAAGAGCACCTTTTTGAGTAATTTCCTGCGATAGCCTATAGAAGATTTTATTTTCAGTATCAGCACCATATTGAATCTGGAGGTTTTCAAATTCCTTGGGTTGAGTGGATTTTATAAATGCAATTACTTCAGACGGAATTAGGCACTGGTCTTTATTGTAATCATCTGAGTACCTTTTATGATATCCTGATTCAAGTAGCTTTTGTTCAATGTGTTCCTCAAAATTTTGTTCTTTATATGATTGTGGAGTCATACTGCTACCTTATCTCTTATATCGATTTTACCTGTTACTGCTTCTGAAATAAGTGATTGGCGGTACTCTTTTAAAAGTTCGATTCGTTTATTTTCCTTTTCTATTAGGTCATCAATTTTTTGCATCTGAAAATCGAGATACTCAACAATTTGTTGTTGTTCAGTGATAGGTGGTTTTGGATAATTAAAATTTGAATATTTTTCACCATTTACATTTTCAATTGTTGAAATTATTGTATTCATATAAAGCCAATTCCAATAAAAATGCGTTTTTGTAACGTAAAAAATGAATTTTGAAGAAAAATAATTACCAAAATTAAACCTGACCAAATAACCACCTGAGGTATATTTACCATCAAGTAGATGTAAATATGATTTACCTACAGTATGTCCACTTCGGCATAATAATAAATCGTATTTATTGAGTAAAAATTCATTATCTACATCTGAATCAGTTAAATATTTACCATTTTCGGGATTTAATCCACCCCAATCATCTAAATCAGTAATTCTTATAAATCTTATACCTTCATTGGCATACTTATTATTTTCAATATTAAGTCCATAACGAACCGGTGTAATCGTATCGTATTTGAATTTTGAAATAATCCAGTGTTTTGGTATTTCTCCAATCCATTCAATTCCACTGTCTTTCATCTCAACATCAGGATTTAGGCCTTTGGTTACAGAGTGATTTATAAGAGAGGTTCGCTTTTCTTTTAATAGCTCGATCTTTTGTTTTGTCTTTTCAATTAATTCATCAATGGGTTTGGTTCTATTATCAAGATATTCCACAATTTGTTGTTGTTCTGGAAGAGGAGGGAGATTTACAAATAAGTTTTCAATTATAGATTTGCCTAAACTGAATCTTATTATACCTTTTGATTGAACTTCAAAATGACATCTAACTTTATCCGATTGAATAAATCTGAAAAGAAATTTGCTATTTATATGATTATTATTTGTTTTAATTATTGAAAGATGATAACCACATACAACATTGCTCAGATTTTTTTCAATATAACAAGGGATGCCGATATCATCAGGTGTTTCAGAGTCTTTTGTTAAAATTACCAATCCTTTTTCTAATTGGAATCTTTTAAATTCAACTTGGTTACAGGAACCTTTATTTAATAGAGTATCTTCATCTACAAACTCATTTTTATAAACATCAGGATAATGACATATTGAAACTTGGATCTCATCATCATAAATATATCTATCTACTGTACTTGAATAAACTTCACTTAAATACTTTAATTTACTTGTCGCCCAGTGTTTGGGTATATTTCCAATCCACTCAACTCCGCTATCTTTATATGATGGATAAGGTTTTCTCATTTGAGTATCTCCTTAAGTAGGCCTTCTGTTTCATCTTCCAGTTTTAATAGATCTTTATTAATCTCATTCAATGGTCTTAGCGGCTTATATTCATAAAAATATTTGGTAAAGTTTATCTCATATCCCATTTTATCTTTTGTTCTATCCATCCAGGCATCAGGCAGGTGTGGTTTTACTTCTCTTTCAAAATACTTATCAACATTTTCCTTTAATGGAACTCTTTCATAATCTCTTTTTGTTGGGTCCGGTTTAGGATTTTTACCTGTATCTTTATTAAGAGGCTGTTCAATTGTAACTTTTATATAACCAAAATCGTCATTGTCAAAGATTTTACAGTCCTTGCTATCTTTAAATCTGGAATATATTTCTGTTATATCTTTTATCTGATCATTTGAGATAAATTTTCTTTTATTTCCTAAACTCTTTTTCATGCTCTGAAAAAAGGAAATTGCATTTATAAGCTGGACTTTACCTTTTCGTTTTACAGGCTTGTTGTTGGTTACAATCCATATATAGGTTGCAATTCCTGTGTTATAAAATAGCTCAGTAGGAAGAGCTATTATTACTTCCAACCAGTCATTTTCTATGATCCATTTTCTTATATTACTTTCACCACTTCCGGCATCACCTGTAAAAAGAGGACTTCCATTAAAGATAATTGCAACACGGCTGCCTCTTGGCTCTATCTTTGAAATCATATGCTGTAAAAATAGAAGCGCACCATCACTTGACCTTGGAAGACCTGCGGAAAATCTGCCATATGGATCATTTGACTCATTTTCAATAAATTTCTGTTCTTTTTTCCAGCTTACTCCAAAAGGAGGATTACACATCATGAAGTCAAACTTTTTTCCTTTGAATTTATCCTGTATAAAGCTATTACCTTGTACAATGTTTTTTTCATCTTCACCTAACATCAAAAAGTCTGATTTAGCTATTGCATAGGTTTGTTCATTTAGCTGCTGGCCATACATTATTATGTCTAAGTCCGGATTTATATTATTTTCAATATGCTCTTTTGCTACGGTCAGCATTCCACCAGTACCACAAGCCGGATCATAAACTGTTCTTATAAGGCCTTTTCCGGATAGCTCATCTTTATGTTCTGCAAATAAAAGATTTACCATAAGTCTTATAACTTCACGTGGAGTATAGTGCTCTCCTGCAGTTTCGTTTGACATTTCAGAAAATCTTCTGAGAAGCTCCTCAAAAATATAGCCCATTTCATGATTTGATACTTTATCAGGATGCAGATCAATTTCAGTAAATTTATTTATAAGAAGATATAGCAGGTCATTGTTTGAAAGTCTTTTAATAAGCTTATCTATCTGAAAATTTTCAATAATATCTCTTACGTTTTCACTGTAATTATTTAAATAATTATTAAAATTTAGCTCAATTTGCTTTGCATCCTGAGACAGTCTTTTTAAGTCATAGAGAGAGGTATTATAAAAGTTTTTACCACCGGTTGCTTGAAGAAGTATTTGTGATGGGTCCTGGAGTTTGTCTTTGAATTTTTCATATACCTCTATTACTTTATCTTTGGACTCTTCCAGTACACAGTCAAGCCGGCGAAGTACAACAAACGGAAGAATTATATCGCCATACTCATGTTGTTTAAATGTTCCACGCAGAATATCATCGGCAACCTGCCAAATAAAATTTGCTTTCTCAGTAAAATTTTCCATGTCTAATTTTTATATTAATTTTAATTTTTGGCTTAAATAAAAAACAATAAAAGTGTAGGTGATAAAATTAATATTTTCATTATATTAAATTCTCAATTTGAATGATAGGAAAAAAGATTTTTTTGATTAATGGTATAATTCCTTGGGTATGGTATTATCGTGTCCCAGGGTGGCGTATACAGCGTGTACACAGCCTTATTCTTTGTGCTTTCTGGAGTATTTTTACTTTACAAATTGGCGGAAGCCGTCCATAGCAGCCTTTACTTCTTCATTGGCCAAGTTTATATATATCTGTGAGGTTAAAATACTGCTGTGACCTAATATCATTCGGAGTGTTTCAAGATCTTTTGTTTGTCTGTAGAATTCCGTGGCGAAGCTGTGCCTGTTATGGTGAGCTCACCATAACAGGCATTATGTAGAGTGCTACAGTATGGTGAGTGCTTAAGTAATAGTGCGAGAAATAATCCTTTTATCTTTAATCACTCACCATAATATTTCATAATAAACTTCCCAATATTATTTTATGAAGGGAGTT
>JAMCQQ010000547.1 GCA_023379515.1 Actinomycetota bacterium | reverse complement strand
CTATCGAACTTCAGTCTGGCAGGATCACATCTCCACCTTAACTTATCAGCTTCTACTTCATACTTTCCTATATCCATTGTTCATCTCCCAAGATACGTTCCTAAAAATTAAATAAGGGTGAGCTTACGCCTAACTAACACCAGGATAAAACAGGTTAAGCTCACTGACTCTTTCGAAGTCATTATCATTCGAAGCCAAATTCCCATCACAAAATGAAAATGAATAGTGCGCAATCAATGAATCGAGCATGAGAAGACCATATTTATCCCTAAACCTCTGACTTGATCTAACATCATCATATGATAGTGGAATTATATGCTCAACGACTTTTTCGATCTCGCCTGATTTACTATAATAATCACTGAGGTTTTTCACAGCATCGGGATTACTTCTTAATTTCTTTACCATGTCGCCAGAAGATATTGCGTTTTTTTGCACGGCTTCAACCTGCATTAGTTTATGCATTACCTCCAAAATTACATTGAGAGAGGTATATGCGATCAGCTCTCCCTTACTGCACCTCAGCAAAAAATTGGTGCTCGAATCAGAACTGCCAATGAAATGATAAATGAAAATATTTGAATCAATGAATACCCTACTACCAGCTCTCAAGTCATCTAGATTCAAAGATGTCTTCCCTTGCAGATTCCATTACTTCTTTAAAAGATTTGTCATCGACTTTAAAGAAACCTTTGCTGCTCAAAACAGCTTGTGCGTTTTCGGGAGAAAATTTCATCTTCCTTTTTATATACTCGGTTATCGCCTCTTCAATAAACTCGTTGAATTTTTTGTTTTCCCTTACGGCAAATACCTTGGCACTTATGTAAATATCCTCATCTATTGATGTTCCAATCTTTCTTTTCATGAACCTCACCATTAAGTGCATTATGCCTTGAATTATATAGATATCAAGAAAAAATTGCAATATTCTTGATTAATATGCAAATACTAATCGCTAACCCTTAAAACTGCTAAAAATAAGCTTAATGGATTAAAAAAATAGGTATAAAGCTATACTTATTTTAGTATAAGGAGACCATCCTGAAATGAATTCCGATGATTGAAAACCCAATGGTATATGGGAAAAGCCCCGGGTGTCTGAAAATGCTCCAGAAAAATAACTTCCAGTAATATATACGCCCTCTTTTTCTGATGCCCAATCTCCATATCGATGTAAATAATGCCTTAATGTGATAAAGGCGAAGTCGGGATAAGTTTCCTTTTGCAGGTTTATATTCCCTTAAAAATGTCCTTATCCTTTCATAATAAAACTTAGGTGAATAGATCGTATCCAGAATCCGTTTATGTCCATTTAGCAGATCCTGATGATCCATCTTGGGGATAAAATTAAGAGCGGAAGCTATGGTATTATTAGCACTGCTCTCCTTGACAAGCCTATTTGTTTTCAAAAGACGCTCATGGAGTCTTGTTTTTGGAAGTGCAGTCAGGAGGCCGACCATTGCTGTTACAATCCCACTTTTTTGAATGAAATCAATCTGGCGCTGGAAAATCGATGGCTTATCGCTGTCAAAACCAACAATAAAACCTGCCTGAACTTCCATTCCTGCATTTTGGATCTTCTTGACCGATTCCATAAGATTTCTATTTTTATTTTGAGATTTGTTGGCTTCCTCAAGACTATCATTGTCAGGAGACTCAATTCCTATGAAAACCGAGTTAATGCCGGCCTTAACCATTAACCTCATCAGTTCCTCATCATCGGCTAAATTTATTGAAGCTTGCGTGTTAAAAGTGAAAGGACGGCCTCTCTTCTTTTGCCAATCAATAATAACAGGTAGCAATTCGTTCTTAACGTTCCTTTTATTGCCAATAAAGTTGTCATCTACGAAAAAGACACCTGCACGCCAACCGTGATTGTAAAGTGCATCAAGTTCGCTGATTATTTGTTCCTTGGTTTTGAACCTGGGAGTATGTCCGTTAAGCCTCACTACATCGCAGAATTCACAATCAAAAGGACAACCCCTGGAATATTGGATTGACATGGAGTTATATCTTGAAAGATTGATCAAGCTCCACTGGGGAATAACAGATTTTGTTATATCGGGAAACTTTTGTGTAAAATAAATTCTTTCTAGAGAACCTTTTTCAAGATCATCTAAGAATGTTTTTATAGTTTCTTCAACCTCACCGAGCACAAGGTGATCAACTTCAGGAAAGTCTTCATAACCTGTTGTAAAAAGTGGTCCTCCGGCAACAATGGGTTTTCCAAGTCTCTTTACTCTATTAATCACTCTTTTAGATGATTCTTTCTGGACAAGCATGGCGCTTATAAAAACATAATCTGCCCATTTTATATCTTCATCTTTTAATATCTCACAGTTCATATCGATCAACTTTTTGTTCCAATTTTCAGGAAGCATGGCAGAGAGAGTTAAAAGTCCTAATGGAGGATAAGCAGCTTTCTTACCAATTATTTTCAGGGCATTACTAAAGCTCCAGAAAGTCTCCGTGCAGTTTGGATAAACAAGTAAAATATTTTTATTTAAACAACTCCTATTCATTTATACTTAACCCCATTCCAGCTCAATTTAAGTATTACCAAAAAACAAATTTGAAAAATTTTGACAGATAATAGGATGAAAGTAAAGCAGAGTTGCAAATTTGTTAATATGTGTATAAAATAAAAAATTATGTGTATTATTAAAATTAAAAGGTGAGGTTAAATTATGCGAACAAACATCGTAATCGATGATGATCTTGTAAAGGATGGTTTAATCATTACAGGACTTAAAACTAAAAAAGAGCTAGTAAACTATGCACTAAAAGAACTGATTAGAAGAAAAAAGATGTATGAAATACTTAATTTAAAAGGAAAAATTGACTGGAACGCTAACTTAGAGGAAATGCGTGAGAATAGGAAATGGTAATTGTTGACACATCGGTTTGGATAGACTTCCTCAAAGGTATTGAAAATAAGAAAACTCAAAAGCTAAGCTCTTTAGAAGACCAAAAAATAGATATCTACACAACTGGCTTGATAATAAGCGAAATTTTAAGCGGTATTAAGAGCAATGTGATATTTAAGGAATTAGAAAGCAAATTGTTGAACCTTCAAATAGTAAATCCAATATATCCATCAACATATATAAATGCAGCAACAATTTATAGAGATGGAAGGAAACAGGGAATAACCATAAGAAAAATGATAGATTGCTTAATAGCTCAACTTGCTATTGAAAATAGCTTATTTCTGCTTCACAAAGATGAAGACTTTGATAAAATAGCTACTTTCACAAATTTAAAAATATATTGACAAAAAACCTATTTTCATTATAATGGATGTCATTACATATATGTGTATATAAGGAAATAGATGAAAAAATTGAACATATACTTTGATGATAATCAATATGAGAACTTAAGAGAAAAAGCCTATAAGAATAAAACCACAATGTCGGAAATCATTAGGGAGGCAGTTGACGAATATCTAAAAGCGAAAGATAAGAAAAATATAAGAAGAATTGAAGACGATCCAATTTTTGAGATAATTGGAATGTTTGATTCTGGCATAGGTGACCTCGGCATAAACCATGACAAATATCTCTATGATGAACCCAAGAAATAAAATATTTGTTGACACAAGTGCCCTTCTACCGCTTAGCGATAAAAGTGATGGGGATCACATAAAAATGTCCAATATTTTTAAGGAAATCACGAAGAATAGCGTAGAGCTAATTATTACAGATCATGTTTTTTCTGAAATTCTTACCTTAATTAAAAGAAAAATGAATAGCTACCATGCAATAAAAATGGGTGACCTGATAAGGCAATCCGAGATAATAGAAGTCTATTCGCCAAGTAACACTGACAAAGAGCTTGCATGGGATATATTTAAAAAATATTCAGACCAGGATTTCAGCTATACAGATTGCATCAGTTTTGCTGTAATGAAAAATCTAAAAATCAAAGAGGTCCTTACCCTTGACAAAGATTTTTCAATTTTTGGATTTGAATTGTTGAGTTAAAAATTGTCAAAATAAGATCAACCCGCTGGTATTCCTTATATGCTCCAAATCTAAATCTAATAATTCTCTAATAGTCTGATTTCTATTTTCTTGTTGTTGTAATTTGTATAATTCAAAAATAATGAGCTGTAATAATTA
>JAMCQQ010000546.1:2897-5964 GCA_023379515.1 Actinomycetota bacterium | reverse complement strand
TTCAAGTTTCACTTTAAATCCATCTACTAAAATTCTTTTATTTTAAAATTTATATCCGGGATAAGCCACAGATCCGGATTTTAAAAAAAGGATTCATTTCATATTTAAAAAATCCTTGGCTTAAAATATTTAAAACGATAAAAATCAAAGTCATTAAATTCACACAATATATAAAGCAATCAGAAATTCCATACTACGAAATTTAATAAAAATTATTTATATAACAGGAGGGAAGCCGGTGAAATATGTAGTGAATATACAATCAATACAGCCAGACCTGGACCCAAGATCCTTAAGAGACAGGGTAAAAAATAGAGATAAAGAAGTGTTGAGAGATACATATTATTTAATCAACCCCGAAGACCCGGGATGCCAATCCAGAAGGGCGACACTTGGACATACCACAATCTATCCGACCGGGACAACAACCGGACATAAGCATGATGACATGGAAGAGGTATACTATGTAATAATGGGTAAAGGATCAATGGTGGTGGGAGAGGATGAGTATGATATTGAACAAGGCGATGCATTATATGTCCCGCCAGGAGTATTTCATACCACAAAACAAAAAGGGAATGTACCGTTGATAGTCGTTTGGGTCACCTGCAATATTGATCCTTCAGAAAAATAATGTTTTTTAATTCATTATTATAGAAACCTGGCATGCGTCAAATTAATTATTTATTAATATTTTTTAAATTTTAAAATGAATATTTTTATGACCCAATATTTCATTAATAGTCTAATTAATATGGAAATTAAAGGAGCCAAATAATGATAAAGATGCAAATGCTTATTGGCGGGCAATGGGTAGATGCCATAAGCAACGATAAACTGACAGTTATAAATCCTGCATATGATGAAATTTTTGCTGAAGTTCCAAAAGCTCATAAAGAAGATGTGGAAAAAGCAATAAACTCAGCAGATATTGCTTTTGAAAAATGGTCATCCCTATCCCCTTTTAAAAGAGGTATGTTTCTTAGAAAAGCCAGCAGTATAGTTCTTGAAAGAATAGATGAAATTGCTAAATTAATGACACAGGAACAGGGCAAACCTTATAAAGAAGCTGTAGGTGAAGTTGAAAAAGGTGCAAAAATTTTAAGATATTATGCCGAAGAAGGAGAAAGGGTTTACGGAAGGATAGTTGCTAACGAAGAGGAAGATATTGAAAGCAGAGTGATTTACCAGCCAATAGGTATTGCGGGTGCAATATCACCGTGGAACTATCCGATTGAGCTCCTTGCATGGAAAATTGGCGGGGCACTTGCTTCTGGCTGTACAATTATTGCGAAATTACCCTCCGAGACACCCCTTTCACCTCTGGCCTTCGTTAAATGTGTCCATGATGCCGGAGTGCCTGACGGAACATTAAATGCAGTTACCGGCTCGGGCGCGGAACTGGGTCCTGTATTATTTGCAAATAAAAAAGTCAAAAAGATTGCATTTACCGGCTCAACTGAAACAGGCAGGGAAGTTCTTAAAGGTTGTATTGCTACTTTTAAAAAAGTATCACTTGAGCTGGGCGGCAGTCTGCCAATGATAGTCTGTAAGGATTGCAATCTTGACATCGCTGTTGCAGGTAGGTGCCGTCAGGCGTTCATTCAGAAACATGGGTCAGATATGCATTGCAATAAACAGAATATACGCAGATTCTGAAATATATGAAAAATTTATAGAAAAATTTGTGGAACAAACACGAAAATTAACTATAGGAAACGGACTTGAGGAAGAAGTGGATCTCGGTCCTATGTGTACGATGGGTGGAATCAGAGCATCCTTAAGACACATCGAAGATGCAGTTGCAAAAGGAGCAAAAGTTGCTTGTGGCGGTAAAAAACCTGAAGGTGCAAAATATGAAAAGGGCTATTATTTTGAACCAACAATATTAAGGGATACAAACCACGGGATGTTTGTTATGAGTGAAGAAACATTTGGTCCGGTAGTTGGCATCATGCCTTTTAAAACAATTGATGAAGCAATAAAGCTGGCAAATGATTCAGTATATGGCCTTGCTGCTATAGTTTTTACTGAAAGTTTAAGCCTTGCAAATCATCTTTCTAAAAAAATAAATGCTGGGAATATAGCAATAAATAATGTTGATGCAGGTGTGATTTATGCCCCGTATGGCGGCTGGAAGGACAGCGGATTCGGACATGAGCATGGGCCTGAAGGCTTGTATGAATATCTTCTTATTAAGCATGTAAGAGTAAGATACCTCTAATATAAGTATAAGGCATTGTTCTTCAGGTTTAAAACCGGGATAGGAATAAAAAATAAGAATAAAATGCCTTATATACAGAAACTATATTAAAAACTTTAATATTGAAGGAGAAGCCGAATGATTAACGAGTATGTTATCGGTATTGATATAGGTACATCAGGATGTAAATCCATAATTGTTGACAATAAAGGCAAAGTCATAACTTCATCAACCATCGAGTACCCTTTATATACTCCCCGGCCCGGATGGGCTGAACAGAACCCTGAAGACTGGTGGAATGCAACAGTTATGACAATAACTGATGTTTTAAAAAAAAGTTTAATACCGCCAGCATCAATAAAAGGAATCGGCCTTTCAGGCCAGATGCATGGGCTTGTAGCTCTTGATAAAAATAATTCCGTAATAAGGCCTGCTTTTCTCTGGAATGACCAGAGGACCTCCAAACAGTGTAAAGAAATAATAGAATTGGCAGGTGGTGAAACTACTCTTTTAAAATATACCAATAACAGCATGCTTCCAGGATATACTGGCGGAAAGATTCTGTGGCTTAAGGAGGAAGAGCCTGCTAACTATGGAAAAGCGGTAATTTTTTTAAATCCCAAAGATTACATAAGATTCAAATTAACCGGAGAAAAAGCAACAGAAGTATCAGATGCGTCAGGTACGGGACTTTTTGATGTAAAAAACCGAAAATGGAGTGCCGAACTCTTAAAAATAATCGGAATCCCCATCGCACTGTAAGCCCTAAAATGCCTTCGGTTATCAAACCTGTTCCGGTTGTTTGTACTACTGAATCGCCTCCACCCCCAACCACAGGTATTCCTTTTGGAAGTCCGGTAAGAG
>JAMCQQ010000546.1:0-2887 GCA_023379515.1 Actinomycetota bacterium | reverse complement strand
ATGCGTCAGGTACGGGACTTTTTGATGTAAAAAACCGAAAATGGAGTGCCGAACTCTTAAAAATAATCGGAATCCCCATCGCACTGTTGCCAAAATGCTATGAATCACCCGAGATAACAGGATATACTGACCATGAGATATCTTCTCTTACCGGACTTCCAAAAGGAATACCTGTGGTTGGGGGTGGAGGCGATTCAGTAGTACAAACAACCGGAACAGGTTTGATAACCGAAGGCATTTTAGGGCTTACAGTCGGAACAGCAGGAATAGTGGCAATGGGGCTGAACAGCTTTAAATTCAACTCAACAGGGAAACTGCAGGTTTTTTGTAATAATGCTCCAGGTAAATGGCATATTATGGGTGTTACGCTTGCCGCCGGAGGATCATTTCAATGGTTAAAAAACAATTTATGCAGATATGAGAATGAAAAAGCTAAAAAAGCCGGCACCGATGTTTACAGCATAATTGACAAAGAAATTATGGAATATTCAGCTGCAGGTAGTAAAAATCTCATTTTTCTTCCTTACCTGATCGGTGAAAGATGCCCTTATGCCGACCCTAATGCAAGAGGTGTAATTCTTGGATTAACGCTCAGGCATACTCATGAAGATGTTGCAAGAAGTGTTATGGAAGGAGTCACTTTCAGCCTTAAACAGGTATATGAACTTATTACAGGTATGGATAGCCATCTTGCAGTAAAAGAAATCCGGGTTTCAGGCGGCGGTTCAAACAGCATTTTATGGAGACAGATAATTGCAGATATATACCACCTGCCGGTAAAAACAGTAAGCGGGCATAAGGAAGGCGGTGCTTATGGTGCAGCGCTTGTAGCCGGCACCGGCTGTGGTATATGGGAAACCCTTGAAGCAGCAACAAGTGTATTAGAGATAGAAACTGAGATATTGCCTGATTTCAGGAACAAAAACAAATACGATGAACTTTTTGGCATATATAAACAGGCATATCCTGTTTTGAAAAATTTATTTGACAGCCTTTCAGCGATAAAATCAAACTAACTAATACAATTAAAAATATTTACGGACCCATTTGCAATATCAAAACATCAAATATAAATAACCAATCCGGCAGAGTTACTCCTCATAAAAAGTAACTGCTATACCACCTGGGCCAAGATTATTTCCAACAACTGCACCTATTTCTGCTCTTATGATTTGCTTTGGATTAAACGTATCTTTTATTCTTTTAGCCATTTCATCTCCTTCTTCTTTTGCATCAGAATCAGAAACAATGACTATTAATTTATCTGTGTCCTTTACCGTACTTTTCACAGAATCTATGAGCTCATTTTTTGCCTGGCTAAATCTTCTGGTGGTTTTGAATTGAGAAACTTCTCCCATATGCAACGTAAGTATTGGCCTGATTTCAAGAACCGAAGCAATTAATCCTTTGGCTCTGCCTATTCTTCCGTTCATTATTAAATATTTTAATGTGTTTGGAATAAAAAGAATTGAAATTTTTTGTTTTAAATCATTTATGGCTTTTCGAATTTCTTCTTTTGACTTACCCTCAAGAGCCAGCTCTGCTGCTTTTATTACCAGGATACCTAAAGGCATATGCACCAGTTCAGAATCTATAACTTCTATATCCTTATCAGACAATTCTTTCCTGGCTATTTCTGCAGAGCTAAAAGTCCCTGACATCTTTTGTGAGATATGGATCGAAATTACAGCTTCATTTTCTTTTAAGAGTTCAGTATAAACTTTTATAAAGTCCTGAGGCGTCGGTTGAGAAGTTGTCGGCTGTTTTTTTACTTCTTTTAATCTTTCATAGAATTGCTTGCTTGTCAGATCCAATCCATCTTCTAAGTAACTTCTGTCTTCAAAATTTACATATAGAGGCACAACTTTGATTTTGAATTTTTCTACTAAATCTTTGGGTATGTCTGCAGTACTGTCAGTTACAATTGCAATTTTGCTCATTTTCCACTCCTTCCATGATACTTATGGAATTTATCTCAATTTATATAATCTATTTTAACCTTTTATGGCAAAAAATATCAATCAATGAAAATATGCTTATTGTTCCAGCTTTTCTATTTCTTCGCGTATTTTCTTTTCTCTGAATTTTTTAATAAGGTAATTGATTATTATAAGTACCGCAATTATCGTTATTCCATCAAGTACATATACAACCTTAATCCCTAAAACATAACTGCTGTCAATTCTGTAATATTCTATAATGCTCCTATAAACAGCATATACCCCAAGGTAAGTTGCAAAGACTAAGCCATTCGGGAACTTATTGGGCCTTTTGTTGTATAACCTGAGAATCAAAAGAAGCAAAACAAACAGTATCAAGTTTGCAATAGATTCATATAAAAAAGTGGGATGAAAAAACTCTGCATTTGAATAGCTTGGAGGCCTGTTGATAGGATCTATATATATCCCCCATGGCAGGCTTGTCGGCATGCCAAAAGCTTCCTGGTTAAAATAATTGCCCCATCTTCCAATGGCTTGCCCCAAGATCAAAGCCGGGGACATAATGTCGGCCCATTTCCAGAAATCCAATTTTCTTATTTTGCAAAAAACAATCAGAGCAAGAACACCTCCGAGCATTACCCCCTGAATTGCCAATCCGCCCTTTCTGAAAGCAAAAATATAAGACAAATGAGCACTGTAATAGGACCAGTTCACTACAACATGAAGAAGCCTTGCTCCAATAATTCCAAAAATTACTGCAAATGGTGCGAAATTTATAACCTCGTCCTGCTCTTTTTAACAATAATTTTTCTTTTAAGATCATATTTTAAAGCCCAAAATCTCTGGAACCTGTCAATAAAAGCTTTAAGATAGCCGGAAACAGTTGTAAAAAAAATTGGACTTGCAACTGCAAGAAAATCACAA
Source organism: Actinomycetota bacterium (assembly GCA_023379515.1). The sequence goes on along the minus strand of JAMCQQ010000546.1, from coordinate 23 downwards.
TCTATAAGCTTTGTATAAAGAAT
>JAMCQQ010000545.1 GCA_023379515.1 Actinomycetota bacterium | reverse complement strand
ATTAACTTTGATTTCCCTCTGACAACCTCTCAATATTTGTACCAAGCCTCAAGAACAGGTACATACTCGCATCAAACACTTTTTGTTACTCATTATTATATACTCATTTTATTAAAAATAACAACATAAACCTCATGGCGATTAAAATTTAATTAATATCGAACAAATAAGATTGAATTTAATTCATTATTTAGGGCGATTTGGAAAAAAGGGAAAAGTCTTTACAATTGTGACTGACCAAGATGATTCCTCTATCAAAAACATTGAAGGCTTACTCAACATTGAGATGTCCATGTTAGACCTTTTCAAGATAAAAAAGAGTTCAAAAATTATTGAAGATGCTTGGCAGATTTAATATTGATTGTAAGGGGTTCATGATTCCAATCTTTTGAAAGGCATTGCGTGAGTGTGAATGAGATAAATCAATGGTTCACTTTAAGGAAATTCAACGAGCAACAATTGAGTGTGATTTAATAATTTAGTTATTATCCTAGTTATGAACCTCATGAAGCTCCTAAATTTTATCGCTCATAAATGATCTTTATCTTTTAAAGGAAGAAAGAGATTCATTAAAGCTTCCAGTCTAATTCCTATTAATTATATTTAAATTAAAATTTAATAGTTCTTATTAATTGATTTTCTATCAGATCTTTTTAGAAGGAACTAGAATTCATTTCGTGCATGTAGAATTCTAGATGGTGATGATTTTATGAGGCGTTGGTGATCTGTTCGAATGGTTATCTGATTTGCACTATTCATCTTCAGACATTTTTTTTTTAGATTTATTTTCGACAGTCATCAATAAAATTGTGTTTTCGAAGTTGCGATTTGCACCATTATCGAAGTGACTGTTGCATTGCATCATCTTGCATTAAATCATCATTCCGCTTCTGTGTACCAATTTTAAAAGACTCACTCGATGTCAACAACGTCACGAAAAGTGTTTGGAATAAGAATAATTAAAAACGCCTATATTTAGAAATATTTGATTGATATTTATTATCCCTCATTATCAATTTCTTAAGAATCAAATGGTTGCAATGATATTGAATGTACTTCAATGATGATGCAGAGTTGGATTACCAGAATACTTTCTTTATAAAAAGAATTCTTACCATTCATCAAATAAGTTGGTGCTTGGAAAGAGGGTCTAACATTGAATAACGCTATTTTTGAAATTATCATTACTTAGTATCATTATCATGGTTTCAAGCAGCAAGAATAAGTCTGATATCCTCAATGATATTTAATAACTTAGGCGTTGGTTTTGCAGAGTTTTTTAATTTTTGTAAGTCTAAACCAAGAGTATTTGTAAGTAATACACCATCATCATTTGTAAATAAAAGGCTTCCCAAACTCATTAACAACCAATATACTATTCAAAATAAGAAAAAATAAAAATAGAAAACAAAAATAAATAAAAAATGTATAAAGAAATGGAGGTATAAGGATTGCGATATGGGCATACAATTTTCAGAATCATCTTCAGAAGGGATATGATGTAATAAACTTGATATAATTTGGGTCCCTGTATCTTCTAAGTGTTCAGGGGTTTTAAGTTGTAGACTCATATTATACATAATAGCTGCAGAAGCCTAAAAAAATAAGAATTTTTTTAATTTAGCCTAATATATAATAAAATGGCTTAAACAATAAGTATTCGAGAAGAAAGAGAGGAAAGAAAAAAAGAAAAAAAGAAAGAAAAAAAGAAAGAAAGAAATAAAGAAGAAAGAAAGAAAGAAAGAAAGAAAGAAAGAAAGAAAGAAAGAAAGAAAGAAAGAAAGAAAGAAAGAAAGAAAGAAAGAAAGAAATACGATTCTAATGCTAGCATATTGTTTATGGGATTTAGGAATAGTAATAGAGTAAAGTACTGCATCTAATATGGTTAAAGAATGTGTTTCTAAAGAGCCATGAATATCATTTTTTTCCAATAAATTTGCAATCTAGAAAAATCAGAAAAAAAATAAAAAATTATTTACAAATTATAATAGTTTTTGAATATGGCTTTGCAACATACGATTCTAAGAGCCATAACTTGCTCAGGTCCGCTACTTTGTGGTGTTGTATGCTTCAAAATGGTATTAACCATATCTATATCATTAATATCTATTCTTTCTTTCTTTCTTTCTTTCTTTCTTTCTTTCTTTCTTTCTTTCTTTTTTTGTTTTGTTACCAGAACTCATAAATTTTTGAACAAAAGTGTCGTTAAGAAGTAATAATCTGATAATGTCTAAGCAAGGGAATGACGCATTCAAAGGCATCTTACTCAAAATGTTCTCTAAATAAAAATTAAGAGAAGAAATAAAAAGATAAGAAAAGAAAAAGCAAATACCAATGAGAGAGAAGGTGTTAGGAGGGAAGACACCCCCTACAATACCCTCGATATTTGACAGATTCTTCTCGAGGATTGGGATTAAGTCTTCTTCCTCTTGTGAAAGCTAATAATTAAGTACAAAAATAAAGAAAAGAGAAAAATAAGGAATGAATACTTGGTATGGAATTGCCTTGAGGTTCTCTCTGAGTTTTGAAATGATTCCCTTAATATTGCCTACAGTAAAGAGATAAGGCTTTTTCTTGTATATTTCCTTAAAGGCTAACTTTGTGTGAGCATGAGCATATGGTGAGGTATTTTGGGATTGTGATTGAGGTTGAGACACATTTGGCATTCCAGAAGGTACCATTGGTACCATTGGTGTTGCACTCTGTCCACTAGGAACGCCTAAAACAAATATTAAATCTAGTTCAAGAAAACATAATAAGAATGATAAAAAATTGATAAAAACCTGATTGAGAGATTTGGTGTGAGCCTTGAATGGAGGACATTTGAGATTGCATTTGATTAAACATTGGCTGAATCATTTGCCCAATTGGTGTGGCCATGACTCTTTGAGGAAGACTAATGATATCATCTGGAATACCTAAAAATTAGGATTCTAAAAGGATCAATATTAGGGAATCAGCATTATCTTGCATTTTACTAATAATATTTCACTTATTTCCGTATCCATGATTGAGTTGAGAAATACTGAATAGATGCTAGTTAAGAATAATTGCATGTCCAGGTATACCTTTTCCAAGTAAAAAATTGGCACATTCATTTGTAAAATTGTTACAATTATGAGCTAATATGTTGTACGTATTGACTGTAAATCGAGAAGAGACACTTGATAAAAATTCTTGGAATAAATCTATCGATACTTCAGTGTGGCCTAACCTAACAAAATTAAGGCCTTGAAGAAAGAATTGATAATTTTTTTTTGACATACGAGACAGTTTTAAGAGGTGACCCAAAAGGCGTCTCCCCAGGTACATCATAGGTAATTCCACCTCCATAGAAGTATTCCCATCCATAAACTACAATTCCTATTATTTAGCATTATGGTAATTGGAGTTTTAACAGAGAAAGTTGTAGGTCATCGATTTAAAGTTAAAATAACTATTACCTGTATGCCATATTCCTTCAAGTGGGAATCCAAGCATTGGTGCAAATTGGGATGCCATTCCATTCGAAATATCATATATATACAATTTTACTTCGTTTCCTTGCATTCCGCCTCTGCTAAACGCACGAGATGGCACGCGCTTTAAATCGCGAGAAGTCTGGACGTTGAGAAAGATGGAAGTAGAGACGAAATCTTTTTATTATTCCGGTTTTATTCATTCTCACCTTAATTCAACTCAATTAAAACCTCTTTTTCAAAATTGCAAATCTATATCAATTGGTTGGAATTTTATTTATGTCTTGCATGAGAATGGTGAGTATCTTTCGATGATAAATTAAATTGCGTGTAATATTAATTGTTCATCCCACAGGTGAAATTTTTTGTGATGGCGATGATAGTTATGGCCAATTGATGAAAAAGAAAAGAATTGATCAAAAGGAATGTACTAAAGTGTCTTGTGGTTGGGCGCATGCACTATTTTGCACTCTAGGTAAGGATAAATTAAGAATCAAATAGCAGAGACTAGTATCATATGATAGTATTATGGATTTTATTGATTAAAATAGATGGGCAAGCCTATTCAATAGGATGGAATACCTCAGGTCAGTGTGGTCAAGATCCCCTCCTCTTTCCTAGTATTGCGAATTACCCTCAAAAAGTTGCCATTATTCCAGATAGTAACATTATTGATTGCATTTGTGGTGACAATCATTCCCTTCTCCTCTCTGAGGATGGTCAAGTTTATTCTTTTGGCAGGTAATCATCTCATTTGTTATTTCCTTTACTCTTTGTTTAAGTCTAAGTTAGTTTAGTTCAGTTTATGGGCAACTTGGCCATGGAAAGGTTGACACTCAGTACACATTCATTCCTAAATTGATTCAACTCGGAGTAAATGAAAAAGTAGCACAACTCGAAGTGGGTGCAAATCATAGTTTCCTCTTGCTTAATGATGGTCAG
>JAMCQQ010000544.1 GCA_023379515.1 Actinomycetota bacterium | reverse complement strand
AATCCTATATTTTTATCTGAGCAGTTTGTGGTGGAGAATGGCGTTAATATTACCAATACTTATTTAAAGTGCGGCGTTCTGCCGGCTGACAGGGCTCCTGAAGTTATTTCAATTCCGGTGGAAGTTCCTCATCCTCAAGGACCTCTTGGGTTAAAGGGACTTGCTGAAACTCCATCACTGCCCACAGCTCCTGCGGTGGTAAACGCTGTTTATAATGCAGTTGGCGTCAGGATACACAGCCTTCCCGCAACCAAGGAAAAAGTGCTGGCGGCTATTAAGAATAAGAGCGGAGAATTGTCGCGCGTATAAAGTGCAGATTATTCTACCACTTTGCAAACCACATCATGTTCTCTGACATGGTCTGGAACCTTTATGCCGACCTGTCAGCCGGCTTTTGCAGATTCCACATTTTGGTGCTCGATTTGAATTGAGGATACTGCCATTTCAAAATCAGTCTTGTGCCCTTTGATATGGATTTTGTCGCCCACTTTCAGCTCATCCTTGAGCTCTATAATGCCCACCATGATTTTGTCAAAACAGTGAGATACCCTGCCGATTTCAATTTCATGCGCCATCCATAGCACCTCCTTAATTTGTAAATTAGGCTTTGGATATTTATACCCGTTCTTCTTAAAGTTATAACATACCTTTTTAGCGGACTATTTCAATTTCGGTTTCAGGTGCAAAACCAAAAGTTTCGGAAAACTTAGACTTAATTGCTTCTATAATTTGAAACACGTCTTTGAACTTTGCGCCGCCTAAATTTACTATGAAATTACAGTGTTTGGGCGAAACCTGGGCACTGCCGATTTTAAAGCCGTCAAAGCCAAGTCTTCTGGCAACATATCCCATGCTTATTTTTCCATGCCAGTCCTTTTCTGCTTTTTCTTTTATATCGGGCCAGAGAGATAGGATTTTTTCAACTTCATCCCGTTTTTCTATATTTTTAAAAACAGAACCGCAATTGGCATACTCCATGGGATGTTTGGTATTCCTGTAAGCGATATTTGAAAGGTAAGCCTGGCGGGCTTTTTTAAGCTCCTCCTGGGTTGCTTTTTTCAGTTTTAAAGTAGCAGACAGGACGATAAGGTTTTTATTTTCTTTTATCGCACTGTTCCTGTATGAGAAATTAAGCTCGCTATTTTTCTTTTTGATTATTTGGAAATCGGCGCCTGTAATTTTTATCAATTCGGCTTCCGCAAGCACATCTTTTATCTCTCCTCCGAAGGCGCCCACATTTCCTCTCACCGCGGCGCCCACAGTTCCCGGCAATCCTCCAGCCCATTCAATGCCGGTAAGATTATTTTGAAATGCGTATTGGATTACATTATCCAGGATTTCTCCGGCAAATGCTCTAATATGATTATTGTTTGTCTGCTCAATTAAATTATTGCTTTCATTGACTATTCTTATAAAAGCACCGTCAAAATATTCATCGGTAAAAAGAAGATTAGCACCCAGTCCTGCTATGAAAACCTTCTCAATTTTATTATTTTTAACAAAATCAAGAGCTTCAAGCACCTCTTCTTTATCAGATGCTTCAATGAAATAACGTGTCAGTCCGCCGATCTTATACCATAAAACTTCAGATAAGGGAAAATTTTTGCAAATCTTCATATTCTTTTTATCCCTTCGGCAGTTTGCTTATGAATGATTTAGGTGTATATGCCGGGACAAGCTTTTCAGCCTCTTTTTGAAGTTTTTTATCCCATGTAATAAGAGCCGCGTCAGCCAGCTCCGCGATGGCTAAAATGATCGCATCTGATGTTTTGAGATTGAAGTTTTTAAAAAGCTTTAGAAGCTCGCTGGCAAGCTCTAAATCAAGATTAACTATATCGTGATCTTTAAAGAATAATATTAAATCCTCATATTTAAATTTTTCTACGGTCTTATACAATATGTTTCCCACTTCCAAGGGAACAGTTATAGGCACAATAAATGTAGTATCTGGAGAGGCGACGGAATGAATAAATTCTGCTGTATCTCTATGGAAAATGTCACGCTCGTTAAAGTATGATATATAGACCGAGGAATCCAAAAGCAGGGAGTGCATCTTAATCTCTTTCTTTTCGTACCAGCTCAACAGCAGAAATTTTACTGCGGAAGAAAAGGCTTTTTGGCGGCTTGAGCAAGTTTTTGTAATTTTTCTTTTTGTGCTCAATCGGCTTAATTTCAGCTAATGGCTTGGAACGATAGATTAAAGTGTAGCTTATGCCTCTCTCAAGGTCTTTTCTTATTCGGGGAAAATTGTTGCGTAATTCTTTCACTGAAATTGTCTGTACTTTCATAGTTCCTCCTCAAGTTCATCTTAAGATTATCATTATCTGCGGCTGTTTGTCAAGGAGAAATTATTGATTGTCAGAAGAAATTCTTTTCAATACACATAAATCTGGTGTATAATATAAGTGTAGAGGTGATTTTATGATTAACCCTAAAGAAAAAATGGTTCATGTGCATTTTACTTTTTCCAGGAGGCTTAAAGAAGAACTTGAAAAAAATGTCGGCAAAAGGAAAATGAGTCTCTTTGTTGCTGAAGCAACCAGCAAGGAACTTAAAAAGCTGGAGATGGCAAGCGCTCTCAATGCCGGGTTTGGAGCATGGAAGGATAAAGATCATCCTGAGCTGGCTGGGAATAAGGCTGTCTATAAGTATGTAAGGAGTCTGAGAGAAGAATCTGAGAAGAGGTTGAGGAGGAAGTGATTTGGCTAAGTATCTTCTTGATACCACTGAGGTTATCCAGATTTTAAGGGGTGATACAAATAAAAAGAAGCTGTTTGAAGAACTTATAGAAAAAGAAGGCATACTTGGATGCTGCGGGATAACCGTAGGTGAAGTATATTATGGCATGAAAGAAAGTGAAACCCGGTGGACTGAGGCTTTTTTTGAAGGTATTGAGTATTACCCGATAAGTATTGAAGCTGCAAAACTTGCTGGCAAATGGAGAAAAGAATATCAGAAAAAAGGATATATGTTGACGCTCAATGATACACTTATAGCTGCTGTTTGCTTTTTTGAAAACGCAATTTTACTGACAGATAATAAAAAACATTATCCCATGAGAGAAATAAAGGTTTTAGAAAGATTAAGTTAATATTTAATGATTAACAAAAATAAGTCAAAAAATGAGGAGCCTGAGCGTTTATATACTGTTCAGTTTCTTTTTTTGAACCTCATTAATATTCTGGCTCTTTCACATGCCAATTTTTTTGTGATTTTTCCAAATTATTTAAAAATGATTGGGAAAAACGAGTGGCAGATTGGAATCATAATGGGGGCGTATTCCATTGGAGCAATTGTCATCCGTCCTCTTGTGGGAGAACTTCTGGACAGGAAGGGCAGGAAATTTTTTATTATCCTGGGCCTTGTTATATGTGCAGTTTCATCTCTTTTGTATATTCCTGACATTGAGTCAACTTTTTACTTTTTAGTTATCAGGTTCATCCATGCAATAGGTCTTGCTACTTATTTTACCGCTGTGTTTACAACGGTTGCCGATATAACGCCATCTCACCGTATGACTGAAGGAATAGGTATTTTTGGAATCTCGGGACTGGCAACTATTGCAATAGGTCCTGTTTTCGCGGAAATGATTCAGGTGCGCTTTGGTTATGAAGGACTTTTCTTAGCAGCGTTTGCCTGCACGGTTATATCCATGATCCTTGCCAGATTGGTGATAAAGGAGAGCCATTTTCCACATCCACGCATGGAACTTCACGGTTTCTTCAAGGTTCTTGGAATGCCCGGCATAATGGCTATTGTGCTTGGAGCCGTTATTTTCGGTGTAACTACAAACTCTGTCTCCGTTTATATTGCTCCTTTCGCAAAGATTCTTAATTTTCCAAGGGTTGGAGAATTTTTTGTTTATTACGCTGCAACAGCAATTATCATCCGCATTTTTGCAGGTCCTTCGGCTGACAAATGGGGGCAGGAAAAAGTTATTATTCCGGGTTTTCTTTTTATTGGAACAGGCTTGTTTTTAATATCCGGAGTTCATGAATATACTTTATTTAATAAACTTGGCATTTTCATGGGAATTGCCCATGCCCTTATCTGGCCTGCTTTAAATTCTCTTATGGTGCATCGTGTGCCGGAAGGAGCAAGGGGAACAGGTATGAGTATTTTTACAGGTTCCGTGGATCTGGGGAATTTTCTGGGTGCTGTTTCCTTCGGTTTCCTTGCCCATGCAGCCGGCTACAGGACAATGTATCTTACAGCATCCCTTACAGCCATATCAGGACTTATGATTTTTATTATGCTTAACTTAATTGCAAAAAGGAAGTTGCTATATTTATCTGAAGAGTGACTTAAATTGTTAATACGATAGTATCTTTATAAGGGAATTTGATATCGCATTGTTTGCAGAAAATATATGGTTTTTCTTCCGAAGATTTTTTCATGGAACCCCCGCATTTCGCGCACTGCAGTAAATTGATTAAATCATAACGCAGCCCGCTGCAAACAAAATCTCTTCTAATGCGGTCGAAAAAAATTTTAGCCCTTGTTTTGAAAGAATACCTTTTTCTATATGTTTTTAATGAAAAATCAGCATCTGGTTCCCGGTTCTGGCTTTCAATTTCTTTTACAAAAGAACTTGCATTAACAATCTTGTAATCTATAACATCATTCCATTGATAACAGGTATAAAATAAATCTCTATTTCTTCTGGCAAAATTTTTTAAATCATTGTCATTGTCGAAATGGATACTGAGTTTTTTTAAATTTGTGTTTATTTTTTTATCCCGGCGTGTTAATATTAACCTGCCATCCTCCACATCAATTTTCCATAGATGATAAGGCCACCCATACAGTTCTTCAGAAAAAGAGCTTGGTGTTTCAATATAACCTGCCATGGCAACGCGCTGCAATTCCTTTAAAAATATTTCGGGTTCATAAAGATGCTCCAGAATATGTCTGGCAATGACAAAATCAAAAGCTTTATCCTTGAAAGGCAGGTGCATTGCATCGCCCGCAATAAAATCCCGGTCTATAACAACATAATCTCCACTTCTCTCGGAACTATCCAGAATAAATTTATCTAACAGTATATTTGACCGCCAGTAGGGTTTATTTCCGGATGCCACTTCCAAAACAAGGGCATCTTTAGGAATTTTAATTTTTTTGCCGCCATATAAGATTTCTGATATTCTGTATTTTAAATAATTAAGCATAAAAATCCTCAAATATGAAAAGGTA
>JAMCQQ010000543.1 GCA_023379515.1 Actinomycetota bacterium | reverse complement strand
TCTAGCAGTATATTTAAAAAATATTGTAAACAAAGCGCAGATGGAAAAACTATGTATGATAGTTGGGGTGTAGGATATGACATTACTCAGGAAGGAATCTGTATCAAATATAATCCTGTACCTGATGATTTCAATTTGGAAAATTATAAATTTCCTGATCCGAATGGTTCACACTTACTGGACCGTGCCAAGATGATAAAAGAAAAATATAAGGATAAATATTGCATAGTTCCACTACTAGGTTTTGGTATATTTGAAAGAGCTTATACGTTAAGAGGTTTTGGTAATTTTCTAATTGATATGAAAACTAATAAAAAATTTGCGGAAGAATTATTAGACAAAATTACAGAATACCAATTAAGTTTAGCAAAAAGATTTATAGATATGGGAATTGATTGTGTTATGGACAGCAATGACTTTGGAACTCAGGAAAATTTAATTATGTCTGTTGATGATTGGAAAAAATTCATAATGCCGCGTTTAAAGAAGATATGGGATTTATTTAAAAAGGAAAAGATCCCTGTAATATTACATTCTTGCGGAAATATAATAAAAATCATTCCTTATTTAATAGAGATTGGTCTGGATGTTTTAAATCCTATCCAGCATGTTATGGACCCTGAATTATTAAAAAAACAATTTGGTAAAGATATTGTATTTTTTGGAGGGATAGACAGCCAAAATTTATTAACCAATGGAAATCCGGAAGAAATTAAAAGGGAAGTAAAAAGATATATTCAAATATTAGGTAAAGATGGCGGTTATATAATTGCTCCGGATCAGTGTTTGATGTCAAATGTTCCTGTGATAAATATTTTAACATTAGTAAAAGCTATAAAAGAATATTCTTATTTGCCATTTAGATAAAAGCTGATATTTTCTTTATTTTTCTAAATTACTCAAAATAGCTTTGTGGAAATATAAAAACCGGCGTACTTGTAAGATCCATTTCCAGAATACCATTTGAAGTAATCTGTGTTTCTTTAATTGGGTTTTGCTGCCCTATTTCGGTTATTAAATTTTCCACTGCTGCTTTTTCAGACTGAACATCCAGCTTTAATTTTGATTCAGGGATTTCGTCTTCCGGAAGGACAAGATATCCAGGCTCGAACCAGGCAATAAAAAAATATCCGTTTTCATCAGTTACCTTATATATTCTTAGACTTTTGTCCTCAAATGAAATCCTCTCGATGGAATCATAATCTTTAAGGTATCCTGCAATCTGTTTTAATGCATAAAAGGAAGGATACCTTTTTACAACCTCATGCTTATCTTCGGTAAAATTCATCTTTACCTTAGTCATTCCGCTCCAGGAAGTATTTCCTGCAGCGGCACCAAAAAGTTCAGTTTGTGCAAGCTCAAAATCTTCCGTAAATGCAGTATTTATAAGTGCAACATTTTGCTCTGCAGCTACTGTAACCATTTTTGCAATATCAGCAGCGCCGTATGCTCTGACCCATTTTAAATACTCTTCATCACCGTCTATTAATTTATTGAAGTATTCTGCAAGTCTGAACCTGTCATCTTCTGTAGCGGGTGGAATAATTATTCCCGGTTTTGGGATTTTCCTTTCAGGATTTGTTGCAGGACCCCAGCCCATAAAGGGATTAACAGCGGTATCGCTTATTATTATGGGTTTATTGTAACCTCTTAAATCCATTTCATAATTCAACCATTTTATATTGCCTTCAATTTCAAGAGGATTACCTATAGAGTGAATATTTATGACATCAAAAATTTCATTATTATCAAGTATTATTCTTATTTCTTTAAGGCTGTGAAACATGATGCGCTTGTCAACTTTTGCAAAAGCTTTTTCATAATCCTGAGGTTCTGGATTATCTTTAAAAGCTGTAGTTGTCAAAAATGGCGCATGCAACACGATAGAATTTTCCGAGGCTGCATGAATTGCATTATATGCGGTTTTGAGCATATCGATGTAGTCTTCTACTGGTTCAGGCTCGTAGGAAGAAAATTCACTGCCGATTTCAAAATAAATTACCGGTCTTAGAAGTCCCGGCATATCATCAATTCCATCCCTGTCATATCTTTCGGCAACACTTGATACCCAGGTTTCATAGAGACTTACATATTCTTCTTTCGGAGAAGGATTTGCATTATAATCTTTTGAGGCCCAATTACTCCTGGAACGCAATGTTATAAAAATAGTTTCAATCTCTGCTTCCTGATATTCTTTTACAAACCTGTCAGCAGTGCTGAAATCAATAGGACTTTCGGCAGATTTTTGCATTTTTTCCCACATAATTGCTTCCGGAAAGGGCTTTGCAGCTTCAATACCTGTCTCCGCGAAATCTTTTGCCAGACCTGGAAAAACATATTCCACTCCGATTATTATTTCATTATTTTCATTATTATTTGTTTTTTTATCTACAAGGTCATCCCTGCCGGATGCGGTCGTGTTTGTTTGCTCCTCCTCTTTTTGATCATCAGTATTATTTGTAACTGCAATTTCCGCTGCATCAGATGATATTTTGGATTTATTATTTATATTTCTGCATCCTGTTATAGTTAACAGGAAAGCGATCAGGATGAAAACAAGAAAAAAAATCTGTAATTTTTCAATCAGCGATAATTTTTTCATCAAATTCTCCAGAAAATTAAGAAATCTAATTTATATCGGTAAGCGGGTTAGCATTAAAAATCATCTTTTCTTTATTTTAATAATTAAAAAATTATACCAGC
>JAMCQQ010000542.1 GCA_023379515.1 Actinomycetota bacterium | reverse complement strand
AAGAGAAATAATAAAAATAGCTAAAAAAGACAAAAAAGTTATCGGTATTTTTTTATCCAGAAATTTCGGGCCGGAATCATCCGGACAGGCAATATTAGATAAAGTAAAAGGAGATGTGGTGATAATGATCGCCGGTGATTTACAGGAACCTCCTGAATTGATCTTGAGTTTTATAAAAAAATGGGAGGAAGGGTACAATATAGTTGCCGGAATATACACTAAAACCGAAGACGATTTATTCATGAGGTTTGCCAGAAAAAATTTTTACAGACTTTTTAAACTTTTTACGGGCCTGGATATTCCAACAGGCGATAGCGGTTTTGGACTGATTGATCGTAAGGCTCTTAATGCTTTAAATTCATTGCCGGAAAGATATAGGTTTTATAGAGGCTTAAGGGCATGGGTCGGATTTAAAACGGCGTATATTAAATATGAAGAATGAAAAGAAAAACGGGGGAAAAGTTCATATAACTTTTTTGACTATGTAAAACATGCGGAGCGAAGTTTCTTCGGATTTTCTTATTTACCGCTTGATATTATTATCTATTTTGGGTTTCTTCTGGTTTTATTGTCTTTTATCTTTATTGTATTTTATTTAATATTGGCTGTTTTTTTCGGAAATCCGATAAAAGGATCAATAGCAATTTTTGTTTCAATAGTCTTTTTTGGCGGAATTCAATTGATGGCAGTTAGCGTTATAGGCAAGTATATTCAGGTAATTGTTGAGGAAACAAAATCCAGACCCTTTTATATAGTGGATGAGACCATTAATGAATAACATATGATTAAAAATAAAATTCTAAAAAAAGATATTGAAAAGATAATAAAGGAAACTAAAGATATCCTGCCTAAATTAGAAGGTAAAAAAATACTTATAACAGGAGCTTCCGGAATGTTGGCAAGTTATATTGTTTATTCAATAATTTATGCAAATGAAAAACTTTTTAAAAAACCTGCCCATTTATATTTGTTAACAAGACATTGTAGTAAATTTGGTAGTAACAAAAATATAGACTATCTAAATTTAGATATTAGTAAAAGTATTCCTAATATAAAAGATCTGGATTATATAATTCATGCTGCTTCTAAAGCTGCGCCAAAACTTTATAGAAATAACAAGATAGATACTTTAAATACTAATATTTTGGGATTGTATAATCTTTTATCTATTTGTAACAAAAATTTAAAAAGTTTTCTCTTCTTTAGTTCTGCAGAGATTTACGGAAACCCATCTGAAAATATTAATGTTGGCGAAAACTATAAAGGGATTACGGACCATTTAAATGAAAGATCCTGTTACGTTGAAGGAAAAAGAGCAGCTGAAACTATTTGCATGAATTACTTTTGGGAGAGGAACATACCTGTGAAAGTTGTTCGAATTTTTCATACATTTGGACCGGGGCTTAATTTGAATGATGGACGAATTTTTAGTGATTTTATAAATTTTGGTTTAGAAAATAAAAACATTACAGTAAAAGGAGATCCAAATATGAAAAGAGCTCTTTTATATGTTGGAGATGCAACCGTTATGTTTTTAAAAATATTTTTATCGGATAAAAATGGCGAAGTTTATAATATCGGAAGTGATAAAAATATTGTTTCAGTTTATAATTTTGCAAAAATAGTATGCAAGTGTTTTAACAAGCATTACAAAAATAAAATAAAAGTAATTATAGATAATAAGAATACAACGGAATATTATAAAAATGCGGTGAAAGTTATTAAACCAAATATTAATAAATTTATAAAAGATTTTAATTATAAGCCAAACACCGGAATTGAGAAAGCAGTTATGAATACAATAGAATATTACTTAAGTTTTAGTGAGTATTTATAGAATTGCTGCTTGAAAAATGATTTTTCATATACTAGAATAAAATCCGTTTGATTATTTGATTCGAAACGGAACTATACATTTTATGAAGCTTTCTGATTACCTCGCAGAATTTCTCACAGAACAAGGAGTTCATCATGTTTTTGAAGTTATTGGTGGGGCTGCTGTACATATGGTTCAATCTATTGCAGAAGCAAAAGGTATTGATTACATATGTTCTCAACATGAACAAGGAGGAGCAATGGCAGCAGAAGCATATTCGCGGATGACAAAAAATTTAGGAGTAGCAATGGCTACAAGTGGACCTGGAATGACTAATTTAATGACGGGAATAGCTTGCGCTTATTTTGATTCAATTCCGGCAGTTTATATTACAGGACAGGTTAATAGGAATGAGTCTAAGCAGGGTAGAAAAGCCAGACAGATAGGGTTTCAGGAAACAGATATAGTTGATATGGTACAAACAATAACGAAATTTGCAGTTAAGGTGGATGATCCGGAAGATATAAGATATTTACTGGAAAAAGCTGTATATATTGCTAAGTCTGGTAGACCGGGTCCTGTATTAATAGATATTCCTATGGATGTACAAAGAGCCCAGGTTGATCCTAAAAAGCTTAAGAAGTTTAATCCAAAAGAAATAAAATTAGATATCGATAATATTGCAACTGTAAAGGGAAGTATTAAAGAATCACTTGAGATGATTAAACATGCAAAAAGGCCGGTTATTATTGCAGGGGGAGCAATTAGATATGCAGACCAAGTTAAAAAGTTTGAAGAATTTGTTAATGCTTTAGGATTTCCTGTAGTTGCTACCTGGAGCGGAATTGATGTTTTATATCACGATCATCCTCTTTACATTGGACAAGTTGGTGTATATGGAAATCGTGGTGCTAATTTTACTGTTCAGAATAGTGATTGTATAATAAGCATCGGAAGCAGATTAGACACTAGGATTACAGGTGGATTCCCACAGTCTTTTGCAAGAAAGGCAAAGAAAATAGTTATAGATATAGATCGCTGCGAACTTTTTAAAAACAGAGGGTTAACTCCTGACATAGGTATTTGCGCGGATGTAAAAGATGTTCTTCCAATTTTTATAGAACAGTTAAAGAAGGTAAAACCTGGGAAAAACAAACAGGAAATTAAAGATTGGTTAAGTAAAGCTTTAAAGTGGAAAAAGCAATATCCAAGTGTTTTGCCTGAATGGAGAAAAAGAACACAAAAAGTAGATCCTTATGTTTTTATTGAGGAACTTTCTAAAATACTTAAAAATGATGCAATCGTTGTTACAGATTGTGGCGCTAATTTAACCTGGACAATTCAGGCGTTTCATGTAAAGCGTGGACAAAGATTATTTTCCGCGATGGGTAATTCTCCTATGGGTTATGCATTTCCGGCAAGTATCGGTGCATCAATTGCACTTAACAAAAAACCAGTTGTATGTATAATTGGAGATGGTGGATTCCAGATAAATATTCAGGAGTTAACCCTCTGTTTTTTAAAA
>JAMCQQ010000541.1 GCA_023379515.1 Actinomycetota bacterium | reverse complement strand
GTACCTGTTGATTGATGGTTAATTTCTCACCAGAGAAGTACTCAATTACCTTGTCATTTCTGAAGTTATCATAGATAGGTGGCCTGTCTGTCTCTTCACAATTTAACGTTTTCTTTACTCTATCATAAATCTTCAAAATTTACTCCTTTACTGCTCCGAGTGTTAAGCCTCTAACCAAATATTTCTGAACATAAAATGTGAGAATAACAACTGGTATAATACCCACAATACCTGCTGCTGCTGCCGGTCCCCAGTTAGTACCTCTCTCAACCTGCTGGAAAAACGTAGTATAAACAGTAAAAGTCATAGATTTAGAAGATCCTGATAGGGCCGAAGCTATAAGTAATTCATTCCATGCAGTTATTAATGAAATTGTAAATACTGCAACCATTCCATTTGCTACAATTGGAAGAGTAATTCTAAAAAACGAACCATAGGGGCTGCAACCATCTACCAATGCAGCATCACTCAATGATCGTGGTACATCATTAAAAAAACCAAAAAGTAAAACTGTTGCAAATGGAATATTGATTAGTAGATATGCTATTATTATTGATAATATATTGTCCCTTAAATGTATAGTCGAAAATATCATAAACATTGGTATAACCACTACAATGGGAGGAAGCATCCTCATGCTTAAAAGCCATGTATAAAAATTCTTACCCCCAAACTTATACCTGCTCATACCATAGCCCAGTAGTCCTCCCAGAATTACTGCAATCAAGCTTGAGGATACTGCTATAATTAAACTATTTCTTAAAAAGGGAAGTACATTTTGAATAAATAAATCATTGGCAACTTTCACTCCCCAAGCATTACCCTTCCAGCCAAATATTAATTTATAATTATCAAGTGTGAATATGGTAGGAAACCAGTAGGGAGGAATAACGAAAATTTGCTTTGGTATTTTAAATGAAGTGTTTAATAACCAATATATTGGAAAAAAGAAAAATAGCCCAAACAGGCATATGAATATATATCTAACTATAGTCTTTAACTTCCTCATTGTTTGCCCCACCCAACTCTTTCGTCGATTTTTATAGCCTTCAAAATTAAAAAACTCAATAAACCTAAAAATATAAGCATTATAAAAGCTGCACTGGAAGCATATCCTAATTTTCCAAATCTAAAACCCAACCTATAAATATAAAGCGATAATGTTTGAGTGGTACCAGCTGGACCTCCGTATGTTAACATTGTAACGATATCATAGAGTTTCAATGCATCCACCACTCTAAAAGTCAGAACCAATGCAATGGTTGGAGCCATCATTGGCCAGGTTATAAATAAAAAAGTATTAACATTTGATGCACCATCTACATTTGCTGCTTCAAATAATTCTTTCGAAATTGATCTAAGACCTGCTAAAAGAATCAGAAATACAAATGGGGTCCACTGCCAAACATCAGTTAAAATAATTGAAACTTTTGCTGGAATTACCGAAGCTGCAAAATCAACTTTACTAAATCCTAGTCTAGTAATAATGTAATTAATTGGCCCAAACAGATCCAATATCAGTCTAAAATTTAAACCGTTAACAATAGAAGGAATCATCATGGGTATTATAAATAAGGTTGTGAAAAATCTTTCACCTTTTAATCTTTTATTCATTAATAAAGCCAGTATAAAGCCTAAGACAAATTCAATAATAACAGCTGTCAGACAAATAATGATTGTATTTTTCACCGATATGATAAAATCCTGATCTGTAAATAAATTGATAAAGTTTTGGATACCATTAAAAACAGGAGGAGCATTTTTACTAATATTATAATTAGAGAAAGCAAGCCTAAATAGATACATTGTTGGTAAAATCATTAAGGGAATAATTATAGCTAAACTTGGAAGTATAAAGGAAAGGGCAGTCTTATTAATTCTGACTCTTGCTCTAATATTTTTTTCTTTATTATTCAAATTACTTTTCCTTTAAATTTAATATTAATATGTAGAAAGGGAAGAAATTTGTCTAATCCCTTCCCTTTCTACAGCACTTAGTTATTTACATTCCTATTGATTTTCTTCCATTATTTTTATAAATTGATCAGCGGCCTCAGTTAAGGCATCCTTTGCACTTGACTGCCCTAAAAATACCTTTCCTACTGATTGACTAAAAGCAAGCTCCAGTTGAGGCTCGACTGTTGCCTTTGGTCTTACTGATATTAATTGAACATTTGCAAGTGCAGCACCAGTAGTCCATGCTTCACCAGAAGCAGCAAGAACTTCAGGGTCAGTATAAACACTTTTTCTAACTGGTGAGAAATTTAATTCCTTGGTCAATGTTTTCTGGAATTCTTTGCTTGTTATAAACTGAATGAATAGATAGGCTTCCTTGGGAGCTTTTGTATCAGAGTTTATACTAATACCCCATCCTCCTAAGTGAGTTCCCGGACCAGGGGCAGCAGCAACTTTTCCCTGTATCGGTGAACCTTCGCCAGCAAAGGTAGACCAGTATCCACCCCAGCCAAGATCTATAGCAGAATAACCTGCTGTAAATGGCTCGTGAACAGTTACCCAATCTAAATTAGTAATGCCTGGTGAGAATTTATTTAAACCCTGGTAATCCTCCAAAGCTTTAATTCCCATATCGTTTATTCTGGGATCAAATGCTGGTTTAAGGTCAGAAGTAAATAAATCACCCCAGTCAGCATTTACATCACCAAAGGCAGCTATACCATCAGGACTTCTTCTATAAATCCCAAACCAATTATGATACATGGTAAAAAACGGATCCCCTTCCTTTCCTGATAGACATATGCCGTATTGTTCACCTGTGGACCATTTAACTTTGCTGTTAAAAAATTCAGCATAATCATAGAGCTGCTGGTATGTTAATGGAGCATCTCCTATTTTCTTTGGTGTATAAATGTCATAACCATATTGCCCTTTAAATTGGGTTTGATACTCTGCATTTTCAAAAAGATCTGATCTATAAAACATATCTAACTGGCCACCAAAAAAAGGAAAGCCTATCAATTTACCATTATACATCGCATATGTGTCTATTAGAATTTGTTCAAAATCAGCAATATCATAAGAAGCATCCACTACTTCAGGATACTTGCTTTCAATATCCTTTAAAGGATACAAGAAATCACCAACTGAACCCAGCCAAATATAGGGCACTGTGTACATATCATAAGCATTGGTATGAGTAGACAGATCAACCCTCATTTTATCAAGCAATACATCAAATCCTATTGGCTCAACTTTTACTGTTACATATGCGATGTATAATGGTG
>JAMCQQ010000540.1 GCA_023379515.1 Actinomycetota bacterium | reverse complement strand
GAGCTGTGTTCCAATACCCAGGCTAAAGCTTTATATGAGAAAATAGGATTTAAGGAAAAGAAAATTGTAAGATATTATTTTCTAACCAGGTCGGCAGGATTTTCTTCAGAATATGTAATGTGCTATAGGCTATAACATTAAATTTTTTGCAGAGCCACTAAGATCTCAATGGGAAGCAAAGAAATCCCAAAATTCCTCTGGAAAAACATTATGGAAAAACAATTACAGATTACTCTAGAGTATTTTAATAAACAAAATAATTCTAATTTTTTATTTTGTAATCCAGCCGACAAGATCGAGATATCCGCCTGATGCTGCTACAGAGATATTTAAACTTTCAATATCAACAGATTCTACCTGGTATTGCATAATATTTTCAAAATTCTCATCATAGATTGCTCTTAAAAATCCGATTTGTTTTCCATCCGGTGAAAATAATGGTTTGAAAGGACCAACATCGTAACTGGTTAATTTTTTTTGCTGTTCCCCTTTGGAATCAATTAAAAAAATGTCACCGCTTGGTATCTGGCTTGAAATGGTCCCATATCTTTTTGAGCCCACGTATGCAATCAGGGGATTTGAACTGTCGGTACCATAGACAGAAGGCTGCTGCTCCCTTAAAGCAGCATCTTTTGTAAGCCTTTCGATATTTGATACAGAAACATCAAAAATCCATAAATCTCCGTCTTCTTCAAAATCCCCGAGCAGCTGAAAAATTATTTTTTCAATGCCGGGAAGATAAAAGAAGTTATCAAAACTTGAAAAAATTTCTGGGGCGCCTTCTTTTGATTCAAATATAGATACTGAAAATAAATCTTCGACTTTTCCGCTTTCGATGTCTACAGAAGATATTCCTTCATTTTTTGTATAAAAACCAGTATTTTCTCCACCTTTCTCAACAGGATAATAAGGGTGGAATATTGCTCCTATTTTTTTCTCATCATCATATAAAAAGACTGGAGCCAACATTAAGGTGGACCGGAGCGAAGCCCCCTGGACATCAAGCTTGATCTCGGATTTTTGCCCTGTTTGTACGTCAACTTTGTATATTCCTGCATCTCTTGTGTTTGAACCATACTGATCTTTAACCCTTTCATATATAAGATACTTGCTGTCGCTTGTCCATATAGGTTTGCCGTAAATATCAACAATATTTATATACTCTTCCTGGTTGGTATAATCAAATTCTTCCAGAAACTTAAAGCTTTTACTTGGTATGTCTATTACTGCTAGTGCGCTGTATGCACCTCTGGCACCTTCAACAAATTTACAGGCTATTTTTTTTCTGTCAGGAGAAATGCCAAAAACCGAGCCTAGGTCGTATTTTTCATTTATATCACTGAAAATAAGTTCTTTATCTGAGCCGTCTGCTGCCACAGAATAAATGTTCTCGACCCTGTGTTCAAAATGATTTGAATCGGGATCTGAAGTAATTTCTGTGTAAACCAATCTTAAGTCGCCGTTATTGCCTGTTTCAGGACTCGTTGACTCCACGCTTTCGCTTACTTCTTTGCTTTCTTCAGTTCCTGAGCCTTGGGACTGCTCGTCGGGGTTGCTGCTGCCGGTGCCTGCCTTAGTATCGGTACTGCTGCTTTCCGAACTTGATGCAAGTGCTGTTTTGATTATTTTAGAAACTGCAGTGCAGGAAGTTAGAGAGAATGCTAAAAACAAAATTATCAAAAAAGCTGAAATAATTATTTTCAAAACTAATAATTTTTTTTGTTTTTTACCGGCAAAAAAATATAACATAAAAGACCCTCCTTTTTATAAATACACGAACATTATTTTACCAGAAAATGAATTTAATATAAGCAGTAAGAGATATTAAGTCTGGTCTTATTATTTGATTTTGCGACATGATCCAATTATTATAATTTACTTAAAAAATATCTTTAAAAATCTCAATTATGATATAATTTTTTTTATTTTTTTATTAAAATATAACATTTTCAACGAGCTTTTTAGGCTCATATTGAAAAAATTACACCCTAATATCAATTGACTTTGTTCCCGAACAGAAGGACAGCATTATGAAAAATGATGAAATCAACCATTTTGAAGAAAAAAAAGAAAATATCAAAACCGAGACAGCGGTTCTTGGAGGTGGATGTTTCTGGTGTCTTGAAGCGGTTTTTTCACAATTAAAGGGTGTAATAAAAGTCGAATCAGGTTACTCCGGAGGCAATAAGACAGACCCCGATTACAGAGAGGTTTGCAGTGGAAATACAGGGCATGCAGAAGTTATAAAAATTGAATTTGACCAGGACAAGATAAGCTATGAGATATTGCTGCGTATTTTTTTTACAGTGTATGACCCTACAACCATTAACCGCCAGGGAAATGACATAGGTACCCAGTACAGGTCAATAATTCTTTACAATTCACCCCAGCAGGAGCAAATAGCATTGCGTATTATCAAGGAGATCGAAAACTCTAAAATATATCCGGATCCTCTGGTAACAGAAATCAAACCGCTCCAGACATTCTATAAGGCTGAAAACTATCATCAGGAATATTTTTATAATAACCCCTACCAGTCTTATTGTCAGGCGATAATTTCACCAAAAGTTGAAAAGTTCAGAAAAAAATTTAGCAGTTATTTGAAAAAATAATATTTAATATCAAAAATAAAAATTTTTATTATGCTTCTTTCACACTTTTTGTCTTGTATGTCTTTAATAAAAATCCTGATTTAATTTTAAATTGAATAAATTGGATTTTTACAGACTTTATTTTTTTAGGTAAAATATAAAAAAGAGATTGCAGGTTGTTTATTAATTTTAATTAACAAGAAGGAGGAAGGTATGGCTGATGAAAATAATCCGTCAATGCATGAGCATCCTGAATGGAGACATAGTCACAAACATGGTGGGTCAGGTATAGTGGGAGGTATTTACTTTATGGCTTTTATTGGTGCCGCTGTCTATTATATCATGCAGGCAACAACCTTCTGGACGGGAGTATTGGGTTTTTTGAAGGCCATTGTATGGCCCGCAATGCTTATTTTTAAATTGTTTGAATTCCTGAAAATCTAATAATTAGTCGCCCTGCAATTGGGCGTTCTATAACGCTTTGCAACTGAAAATCTTCCCATAAGATCTATAGAGATCATAAAAGCATCGCTGTCATTTTTTAAGATGAACTATTTCTCAGGGATGTAATGTTATTGCTATAATGGTGATTTGATTTTTGGCAGAGGGTTCTAGTACCAAAAGATTCTCTATGCTTCAGGAGTGGATTGTTCAGTGTAAGCTTCAACTAATATTGTCTTTTAATTAAAAAAATAATAAAATAATAAAATACAAAAATATTAATATATGTAAATAAAGAAGCCTTTGAAAA
>JAMCQQ010000539.1:2235-4918 GCA_023379515.1 Actinomycetota bacterium | reverse complement strand
AAAAACTTCCGGACAATAATTACTTTTATTGTAATATTTCATCTTGGCCTTGGTTATTGGACCAATAACTCCATCAGCAGAAATACCGGCATGTCTTTGGAAGTCTTTGACAATATAATCATTCTGCGAAGGGTTTGCTGTTTTATAGCCCAAACTACAAAAATAAGTCATATTCATAATTTAGTCTCCAAATAAAAAAGCACCCAGTTTTTACCTAAGTGCTTTTCATATATTAAATTGTTTTAAAACTATATATTGTTTAGGTTTTTATGAAAACTTGCATGTTCTTTTTGGCTTGCAAACAATAAAAGATTTTCTATTCTATTATCTTTCTTGTCTCCATTTATGTGATGAACTATTTCGTCTGGTTCTAAATATCTTCCAATAGCTTCTTCCATAATTATTCGATGTTCTAAAACATAGCCGCAAGAATTAGAGTCTGGGTGCTCAGGTTTAAAGATACAAATATAACCTTGACCGTGATTAGTCCTACCACCTATCCAGGCAGGATTATTTTCCCTGAGATATTTACCTATCCTTTTTTGACTCATTTTCTTTTTACATTCTTCTGAATGTAATTTACCAGTATTTGATTGTTTGATTTTTTCTCTGGTTTCTTTGGAATGTTTTTTGCCTTTATGAGCCAAGCTCATTTTAAGTTTAGACTCTTCTGACATTTTTATGCCTTTTGGTAGTGGCATTTTAACCTCCGTGTTAAGGTTGGGGGTGAACACGCACCCCCACGATTTTTTTACTTATTTATATTATATCATACTTCTCTAAGCTAATTAAAATATAACATGTTAATTTTATTGCTCCTTTAGGTCAGTATTATTTTTTTGGTATATTTCAAATAATGAAGTTTATCCCAAATATTAGGATATGTTCTTATCATATGCTGAAAAGTATTTGGCCCTACTTCTCCGGAATAAGTATTGAGCCCATATTTTTTTTGGTACTGCAAAACAATAGGATTTGTTTTATCTCCCCACCAGCCATCGACTTTGAGCAATGGGTAAGGTTTGATATCTTCATTTAATACCATTTGAATAAAGTAAATTCCTATTTCTCCTCGCATACCTTTTTTATAAATATCTTTTAGGTCCATACCCTCATCCTCCAAAGGTAATTGTTCGTTATAATATTTTTGGTTATATGTTCTTAATGTGGAATGTTTTAGCATACTGTACCCATTCGGTAACCAGCCACCAGGAGGAATACCGTAGGGATAATCTATAGTTTTTATATCTGGCCTGCCTTCTCTCGTAAATACTTTAATCTCATCAAACACATCACCAAAAAAATCACGTCTGATAATGAATAAAATACAATATATTTCTATATGATAATCTCTTAAATCATTAAAGAGTTTTCCATAATCATTATTGAGTCCGTACTGTCCCCAGTCCCCTGTCGGTGAACATTCTGTAACTGATAGCTTAATTCCTGTACCTTCAAGAAGTTTTACCATTTCGCTGATATAGCCCCGGCCATGCTGCCAAGGCCAAAGTTCATGAGTGGAATAATACTGGCCTTTCATTAAGGTTAATAAATCTTTATACAGATAATTGCCTTGCATATCTTTCTGCAGCAGCATGGGGAGATAACTATTAACATCAATATTTATATCATTACTTCCAAAATGTACCTTAAAATTAGGATACTGCAGAAATCCTCTAGCCATTGCCATAGCAACTTTTGCATAAGTTGAAACAATCATAAATTTTTGTGGCTCATTCCAGATTTCCAGATGAGCCTGGATAAATCCCATTTTTTCTCGCAACCATATAGCAGTATATTTGCTAAATAATTCAAGAAATGTTAGATGATTGAGAAGATTGCTCCCGGGAGACAGCCAACTTGATTTTTCCTCAGAATGCCCTATACAAATTATAGGGATAGCACCTGTGTCTTTACATGCAAGTAACTGATTATAAATACTGCCTTCGCCAAGTACACCTAATAAATGATGATCCTCTCCTTCATCATTCTTCCAGAATCTCATACCATCAGAGCAGTTTTTCCAAATACGATTTACAAAGTCAGGCCATGTTTCACCGGATGGTTTCTGCGATATATCGTAAGCATCAACAAATATCCTGTGTTGAGCCTTGCTAAATATATCTATAACAATATCAGTATGTAATTTATTTAAAGGATCTATTGTTCCCAGGTAACATAATCCTGCCATTATTTTGCCTACTTAATTAAATGGTTATATAAAGCATAAAGCAAAAAACTGAGCAGTACGGCCATTCCTATCATGTATAAAGTAAAAATTATTTTCCACTTGGTAAATGAATTTACTTTTTTCTTCAGTTTACCGATTTGTTCAGGAATACTTTCTTCAGAATCATCTATAAAATTATCATCATTTAAATTTAGCTCACTCATTTACCAAATACTTTCTTGTTTATTTTTTTTAATTCAATGAATATTTTGCTAAGTGATGAATCTATTTTTTTAAAAATACTTGCACAACCAGATTGCTCAAGTGTAATTTTTGTATTGATATATAATTTTAAATATTTCTTTTCATCATCCGGGAGTGTTTTTATCCTATTAAACAAGTCTTCTGCTATCTCTGCATTTTCATCATTTACACCACTTAAAAAATCATCTCCAAGTCCTTCTAATTGTGAAAGTGTCATTTAATCCTCCGGTTCAATATGGCCTTTCATTA
>JAMCQQ010000539.1:0-2225 GCA_023379515.1 Actinomycetota bacterium | reverse complement strand
TCTGAGGAAAAATCAAGTTGGCTGCTATAATAAAAAAACCTCCAAAAACCAGGAGGTATAAATAAATTGATAAATTGTCTAAGAAGTTCATTTCATCTAATAACTAAACCCTAAATCTTTCGGTAATATGTCAAATTAAAGAAAAAATATAAAATTACCACTTGCTTTATATTGCTTATATAAATTTAATATTTCAGTTGCTGTTAGTGCTACATTCCATACAACACATTCATCTACAATTACTGAAGCATAGATATTGGTTAATTTTTGGTTGTTATCCCAACCTATCATAAACATATTTGTAGAACCAGTACCACCATTACCCGAACAGGCTAAATTAGTTCCAAGTTGGTTACCATCGGCATACATTTTTAAATTTGTACCATCATAAGTAAGACCTACATGATGAAAACCTGACCCCATTGAAAAAGATACTACTCTTTCATTATTCAATTCGTGGATTTGTTGTCTATTAACTGATAAAGCTCCGGCATTGGTATATGTTAAAAGATAGTTAACATACTGAGTCGTACCACATCCTTGTGCTAATATAGGATTGTCCGCATTAGTTAGAATTTTAACCCAACAGGTCATGGTAATATTGCCACCAGTAATACCAAGATTATTTGCAATAGATAAATATTTATTAGTATTGTTTGCACCAAAATTAGCCCCATTGCCAAGTTTGGCGCCCGTAAAAATTACACTGTTGTTATTAGTTAAATTATAACCGTTCCCTGAGCCATCGTTGGCATCATTTAAATTATAACAAGCTTTTATATTTGCTTGCTGTGGTAAATAATATGGTATTGGCATAATCCCTCCTTAAATATTATCAGTATAGCCAACAAAGTCCCACTTGGTGTCTGTAGAGTTATAAATAAAACATAAATACATGGTCTTACCTAATACCGTTGTTGTTGGTAAAGCAATATCGCCTGCTCGATAGATAGCATTCCATGACAAAGCTCTTGCAGTGCCATTGTCCTTTATTCTTATTGCAAGAGTATATCCTTCTAATGGAGTTCCAGACGGTGCTGCAAAAGCAGCTACTGCCGCCAGTGCAGTTATTGTAAATAGATTTCTTTTTGATGCTACGATTGGTGTAGGCGTAGCAGATGACGCTATGGTA
Source organism: Actinomycetota bacterium (assembly GCA_023379515.1). Next base: position 1,093 of record JAMCQQ010000539.1, on the reverse strand, counting down.
TTGACTGTAAGTATATCGCCTGCTGGACTCGTTGCATAAGTTCTCTCATCAGTAATTTTTGCATTATTTACACTTGTTGCATTTGCTAAAACCGAAACCTGTGCAAGAGATATTTCATAAGTGCTGGCTGTTTGAGTAAGTGCCGGTGCTGTCGGACTTACTGCTGGAGTTCCTGTTAAAACTTCAATAGATATTTTAAAATTAGTTACCGTATCAAGCCTTAGCACAACTCTATCAATTCGTGGATTTGTTGGATCTGCTGCTGCAAGTGATTTTGTCAGATATGCAGTATTCTGATACCAGAAACCCTGTATCCAGGCTTCACCGGAATTTACTCTTACAGCAAGAGCGACAGGGTCAGTTTCTACAACTGCCAGAGTGTTTAATATGCCGGTAAATACACCATCGGTAAATATTTTTTTCAAAACTTCTGCAAATTGCGGCTGTGTATATGCCGGTACACTGCCAGCCGGACCACCGAAGAGCCTTGAATATTCAACCATATATCATCATCTCCTATCCCAAATAAAAAAGCCCCTTAAAAGAGGCTTTAATTTATTAAATTATCTATATTAAATTAATTACCAGTTATCATGTGGTAATTTTCTACTTCATTTGCCAATTCTATTAATTCTTTATCACAAAATCCTTCTTTTAATTCTTTTATCTTAATTTCACAGGAATTTAATTCCTTGTAGGAATTTTCTGAATCCAGGGGTTTATATTCAATGTAATCAAGACAACTATTCCTTATTGACTCCAGTCTACTAATTTCTTTAGCTATAATCTCTATTTGAGCTTTATTCATAATTACCTCCTCACTTCAGGGAGATAATTTTTTGTTTTATATTCGCTAATATTTATTAGATCTGGATAGGATTTCCCGAAAGTTAATCTATTTTGAATTAAATCTTTTGGAGTGATTTCTATCGTTGACTCTATTACTCTCAAACTTGCTGTAACAATGCCCGGATAATCAACTGTTACAATATCACCCAAATAAAAATCCGTACCATAACTAAATGGACCTGTACTTAAATTCTCCATTTCAATTACTTTTTCCACGCCGAGCTCTGCCAACCTTTCATTGCCA
>JAMCQQ010000538.1 GCA_023379515.1 Actinomycetota bacterium | reverse complement strand
ATCCAAGTATATGAAAAATCTTTTTTACCACATCAATTACTTTTGCCCCAGTCTCTGTTCCCACATTATATATATGTAAACCAGATAAATTCAAAGCTAAAACATGAGCCTTTGTTAAATCATCAATATAAATAAAATCCCTGATCTGTTCCCCTTTCCAAAATAAAGGGATAGGAGTTTTGGAAAGGGTGGATTTTATAAAATTTGGTATGGCATGGGTTTCTGGCTCATGTAACTCTCCTGGACCATAAGGATTAAAGTAACGTAAGATTGCTACATCAAATCCATGTAAATTGTGGTAAAGCTTGCAGAACTCTTCCATGGTAACTTTGGTAAGACCATATGGGTTTTCCTGTTCTCCTAGAGGATCATCTTCTGTAATGGGTAGTTTTTTAGGCTTGCCATAAACACAAGCACTGGAGGAAAAAATCATTTTTTTAACTCCTGTATTTTTCATAGCCTCAAGTAATTTAACTGTCCCTACAATATTATTTTGGGTAAACTCCACTGGTTTTTTAACTGATTCGCCTACCTCTATAAAAGAAGCCATGTGAATTACCGCGTCATGTCCAGCGAGGATTTGCTCCAGTTGTTCCGGATCATCTAAGCTGGCTTGGTGGAAATTAACCCTGGGGTCTATAAATTCTTTATGGCCTTTTGATAGATCATCAATAACTGTAACCTCGTGATTTTGTTCCAGTAGTAATTTATTAACATGGGAGCCAATGAAACCTGCTCCACCAGTAACTAATACCTTCATGGAATTAATTTTAACATAAAGAGAAGAAAAGTTTTGGCTATTTTTTATCCTTTTTTAGTATCAAAAGAAAAATGTAGAAAAAAATGACAGGTAAAAGATATGATAGATAATTTTCCAGTACTGTATAAACAAAAAAAGAACCTTTGTTGTGAATAAATATAGCGACAGTAGGAAAAAGATAAACATGCTCTCTTCTTTGTTCTTCAATTTTCCATATAGCATCAGAATTAAACTTAAAAGCTTTGAAACTAAACAATAAAAGAGTTACTAATACAAACAGACTGATTAATATTAAGGTTAGTCGTTTATTCATTGCTTTTATTTTTCACCTATTTTGTAAATTGGGAATCCAAGAAGATCTTTCACCTCATAAATAATTTTTAAGGAGGAGCTAAAGGTGTAATTATTATTTGCAGGTAGCACTATCAGATAAGATTTATCAATTGGAGGAATAAATTGTTTAAAATCAACAAACTCGATGTTGTCTAAATTAGCAATATAATCCATACCTATATTTGACCCGTTGCGGATAGTTACTGATGATGGAATTTTTTGGAATTTTTCAGGAGGATATTTTTGATAAAAGAGAAAAAAAATGTATGGTTGGTCATTTCCTTGAGGAATATATATCTTTTGGTAATTTTTTTGCCTTGGAGATATAAAATTTACAATTTCTTTATAACCATATTGCCAGGCACCGTTTTTTGAAGGAGTATGAATAAAGTAAGCATCTAAGAATAATAAGAATGAGAATATATATGCTATGGGTAATATTCCCCAAAGAATATTTTTTTTAAAATTACTTAATCCTAACCCGATTAGGATATTGACCAGAATAAAAAACCACAGGAAACGGACAAAGTTGACACCTTCAGAAGTTAAAACAGACGAAAGGGGAGTTAGTATTAATGAAATCAAAAGGAAAACTCTGACCTCTTTTTTAATAGTTTTAACTTTTGCCAAAGTTCTAATACCTAAAAATAAAAAAATTATATCTAAAGTTAAAAATGCACCAAAATTGACAGCAGTATGTTGGGGATTATTATCACCCTTAATAAATAAAGCAGGTAAACTGTAATGATTAGACCAATCGATTAATAAATCTTTAGCTACTACTACAAATTTTGTATTGGGATATTTATTGGTAAATAGTAAAGAAGATATCCTGCTATCTTTGTTGTTAAAAAAACTTAAGATAATTGGTAAAGATAAAATTATAAATATTAAACTACTTAAAATAATTGTTTTTTGAGAAACTTTTGATAATTTTCTCCAGTAAGCTAATGAAAAAGAGAGCAATAAGAGTGGAACAGCAGGCTTTGCGCTGTGCGATGTCAGTAAGCTTATTCCAAAGAATGCTGCAGATACGGGTAGATATTTGTAACTGTTATTGACAGATTTTAATAGAAAGATTAAGCCTGCTAACAGTAAAGTTACAGTTACTTGAGCTTCCCAGGCGCTTCTGGAAAAAGCAATATGCCAGGGAGCAAGCGCTAGAGAAAAAGCTGCAAAAAAGGCAATTTTTTTGTTTTGAAATAAATTAATTACCAATATATAAAGAAGATAAATTCCTAATATTCCTGATATTGCGGCAGGTAGTCTTACAGCCCATTCATTTAATCCCAATATAGCTACAAGAGGTACGGTTAAATAAATATAAAGCCCGGGTTTCCAGTCACCAAATGACTGGAAAAGAATTGGTAAGAATTGACCATGTTCATCTTTGGCTGTTTGTAGAATTGAGTATGCATTATATCCCAAGGCTGCTTCATCGTTTCTTAAATGAGGTGGTATTTTATCTAATCCCCAAAATCTTACAATTAAGATAATGACAATTAAGGCCAAAACTACTATTTTTTTCACCAGTTCTATTTTAGATTATATTGGTTTATATTAAAAGCTTATGAATCTTCTTATCAGAAATATTGACAGATTGATTCTCGTATTTTTGTTATTAATCTTTTTTATTTTAAATGTTAATTTATTGTTGGTAGAACCGCTTGTATGGCCGGATGAATCGTATATAGCAGATGTTGCCCGTAATGTTACCAGAAATGCAGGGATGGGCACTAGCCTATGGGGAAATTCTGTTATTGGGATAGACAGATTTTTATATTGGTATCCCCCTATTTATATTAATACTTTAGCTCTGTGGTTTAAATTATTTGGATTATCTATTGTTAATCAGCGGATTCTGTCGATTATTTTTGGAATGTTATTTTTAACCGTGATCTACTTTCTAAGTCAAAATCTTTTTGGCGAAATTTCTTTTAAGAAAAAGAAATTCATAAGTCTTGGCTTAATTATATTTTTAATTTTTGATAATAGTTTTTTAAAAGCCTCAAAAATAGGCAGACCAGAAATGTTGACAGTGTTGTTAGGTTTTTTGGCTCTATACATTTATCAGCTGGTAGAAAAATTACAATATAAGAAAGTTTTGTATATTTTAATAGGTTTTGTTTTAGGTTTAACAAGCCTGACGCATTTTTTAGGAATTTTTTTCTTAATAATAATCTTAGGCAGTATGTTATATAGGAAGGATAAAATGTTTAATTTTTTAGTAATTGGTTTTATTCCACCGATACTTATCTGGTTAATTAGCGTGGTGCCTAATTATGATATATTTTTAAACCAGCTGATAAATGTATAGAGCCAAAA
>JAMCQQ010000537.1 GCA_023379515.1 Actinomycetota bacterium | reverse complement strand
CTGTGTTTAATAATAAAAATCCCGAAGAAATTGCTAGCTATATAGAAAGATTGCTGTCGAATAAAGAAATGTGGAAAAATATTGGAGGAGAGTCGCAAAAGTGGGTCAGAAAAAACTGTGCGCCAAGTAATTTTAGAAATGCAATTAGGAATATGATTGTGTTATTAAGAGGTTGTGAATAGGATCTTAGCTGAGATCTTTAAAGAATCATATGTTGGCATATTTTATGTACTTTAAATGAAGCAACTAAGAGAGGATAATTGTCATTGCAATCATTCTAGCAATTTCTTCGGGATTTTTATTATTAAACACAGGGGGCGCTTCTTTGTAGAAAGGGGTAATATTATAATTATATTCGCCAATATATGATATTACAGGTGTTCCACATGCCATTGCTTCAACTGCACACATTGCAAGGCACCCACGCGAAAACTGGTCGAAACAAAAATCCGAGGCACCATAGAATTTTATTAACTTATGCCTGTTCATTGGATCAAGCCAAACAACACTATCACTTATTCCCATTTTAAATACTAATTCCTTGCTTTGTGAAACGTCCTGCCCTTTATTTATTAAAAATAGTTTGGAATTTTTATATATCGATTTCTTTAATAACTCTGCAAATGATCTAATGACGACATCATTGCCTTTATAATCATTTTCATCCTTAAATTTTTCATTCCACACATGTCTTGTAGGGGAGAATAACACATATTCACAATTATACTCAGCACATATTTCATTTTTGTCTCTACTCTTGTCCTCTATATCATAGAACATAAATTGACTTTCTATTACGTGTGGGAAAAAGCCCAATTCTTTATATCCCAAATTTTTGATATCTTCAAACTGATAAGGTGAAACAACTGTAATATTAGCGCCACCTATACCATAACGATATTGTTGTTTTTTTAAAAAAAAATATATTTTTAAGATTTTATAAAGTATTTTTCTGCCTATCTTTCTATGATTATTTACTTTTTGAAAAATACTGCACCCAAATTTTGAATACTGATCAAGATCAGAGCCATAGCAAAAATATATGTATGGCTTATTCAGAAATCTAACTAACCAAGAAATTGCTCCGGAGCAAAAACATATATCCGCTTTTTGTATAGACCTGACAATGTAAAAATAATTACATATACTTCCAAACAACTTAGAGCTAATATTATAAAAATTATTGAATTCCATATCATACCATCTATAGTCATCGAAAATGCTTTTTTTTGAGTTAATATCAATAAAGCAAACATCAAATTGGTCGTCTTCGCTAAGCATCTTTGCAATGATACTGTAGACACCAGACACATTAACATCAGTTAATACAAGTATTTTGCACTTAACCATAATTATCACCTACATAATATATACCTACGCAATAAAACAAGATCCTTCTTTCCAAGAGTGAATATTTTAATTGGGCTTTCTTTTGTTACCACATAGAACATCATCAGCGAAATTACCATGCCCGCTCCATACGTTATGTTTGTTGCTACACTGCTGCCTAATGCACCATATTTAGGAATCAAAACATAATTTAACCCTACATTAATAACAAACAGAATAACCGCTGACATTCCGCCCATTTTAAAATAACCCCTCTTTACCCAAATGGGAGACAGTAAATTTGCCACAGAAAAAAAGACCACACCCACTATCAATATACGAAACAAATTAATTGCTGGATAAAATTCAGGTCCACCGTATATATATATAACTTGTTCAGCTAATATTATAAAAATTATTGAAATTATCACTATTAACCAAAATGTATATTTTGCACTTAATTGAATTAATTCAGCCTCTGCCTCCCGATTAATCTGCATTATCTTATTATATAATACAACCTGCACCGATTGGGGAACTATCATAATTACCATTGCTAGCGCAACAGCTACACTATAATACCCAACTTCTTCTGGGCCACCCATGTGCAATAGCATCAACTGATCAAATTTAACGTAACAATAAGTAGTAATTGCGGCAGGATACACTAGTAATCCTGACTTCAATAGGCTGCTAGCAGTTTTCATGGTGAAAAGCTTGACATTAACCGAAATAATACTATGCAAGCAGTAAAGGAAGAAAATAGTCCTAACCAGTGCCTGCACTGACATTGCCATAATTATATATTGTAATGTTATTTTATCAAAATTAAGCAAAATAATAAAAACAATATATAAAAGCGAAGAAAGAATCTGAATTAACGCTAAACTACTTACTGTTCCCTTTACCTGCTGGATAACATATAGTAACTTATTTAAGACACTGGAAAAAATCAGAAGACTCAAAAGGTAGAGCAAATTATTCTCGGCATGGTATGTATTTGGAAAGGCAAAAAATAATAAAATCACTGATGTGGCAGCCATAGCTCCAAAAGAAATGAATAATATTAAGGCCGTATTTATCACATTAAGTTCATTATATTTTAACTTTTGTTTATCCAAATAGTGATAAATACTAATATCAACTCCAAAACTAAAGACAATTATCGCAAGCTCAAAAACGATTATTAATCCTGCTAACTCGCCTCTGCCTTCTGGACCAAGATGCCGATTAATTATTATGCCTGCTCCAAAAGCAACCAATAAATCGACAACCCTAGCCATTAAAGTGTAAATACTTTCCTTAATCATAATAGCCCTGCCATCTAACCATTCAGCCTAGTTCCAATAAAATAGAAAGAGTTAGCAGTATAGCAATATTTCTCTTTATGAGAAACCATTCTATCGACACTTTTTAATCGATAGAAAAGGTGACCCCACACAAATGAGAAAGCTTTTTTTAAAATGTCTGTAGGAATAAAAAGTTTGAAGTATTCAAGGGCACAAATAGGCAAAAAGGAGGCACAGCCGCTACTTACGCCACCATAAATTTGTTTGCAATTAGGAAATAGCTCTCTGATACCTTTAAGCGTAAACCTGAAGTAATCTTCATCATCATGAATTATATTCAAAAAAGGAAGGTTAATAACAACATAGCCACCCACCTTGAGGACACGTTCAATTTCAGAAGCTACAATCCACGGTTTTTTCACGTGTTCAAGAACAGCATTGGAAAAAATACAGTCAATACTATTATTCTTGAAAGGAAGATAGTGAGCATCAGCTACCACTTCAGTTCGCTCATTCACAACGATATCTAGGTTAATCATTTTTTTTGTTATTTTTCTATCAAATATGCCCTGTCCGGAACCCAGATTTAAAATAACATGACTGTCTGGCAATTTATTTATGAAATCAAAAGCGGTATTATCAATCCAAGTGGTTGCTTCAGGAATAGTATTGTATATTTTTCGTGCTATGCTGTTCTGCTGAATGTCGATTTGTATAATCTTATGTTTTTCAGTAAATACGGGAACACCATCATATGTCTCATACATATTATTACATGCACCACATGA
>JAMCQQ010000536.1 GCA_023379515.1 Actinomycetota bacterium | reverse complement strand
GAAACAACTACTGCAGCAAAAACTTATAAAATAGTCAATCTCTGGTTAGGTATGGCTGCACCATATTGCCCACCTTACAAAGCTGAATTTGAAAAAGGAGCCAAGGAGAATGGCTGGGAACTGATATTTTTTGATGGTAAATTTGATGCTGCACTTCAGGCAAGCCAGATGGATGAGGCTATTGCAATGAAACCAGACCTGATTAACCTTGGTGCTCTCGATGCTGCAGGAATGGCTGCAGGTATCAAGAAAGCATTTGATGCAGGGATCCCTGTATTAATGGACCACACTCTGGCAAATAAAGAAGACGAACAGTATACAATCGGTTATACAGGCCCGGATAATTATACCGAAGGTTTATTGGGCGGCGAGCTTATGAATGAAAAGCTTGGGGGCAAGGGTAAAGTCGTAATAATAACAGGTGCTGCTGGGCAGGAAGCAGCAATAAACAGGCCTAAAGGTTTTAAAGACAAACTGGCAGAGCTCAATTCCCAAATTGAAGTTTTAGCTGAGCAAACTGCAGATTGGGATAAGGCTAAAGCTACAAAGATCATGGCAGATTATATAACCAGGTTTGGAAAAGAACTTAGCGGAGTATATGGTGCCGATGATACACTGGCTGTTGGTGCGTGGATTGCTCTTCAGGAGGCAGGATATAATAAAGGTGACCTTGTCTTAGTAGGTGTAGGAGGAAGCAAGGAAGGACTTGCAGCAATTAAAGATGGTACTATTTATGGTACAGTTTTACAGTCTCCTGTTGCAGGTGCAAAAGCCGCAATTGAAATAATTAAAAAGGCACTGGAACAGGGAATTAAACCGCCAGAACAGTTGGATCCCTATCTTAATTTTATGCCATTACCAAAAATAACTGTTGAAAATGTAGATCAATATTTACCTGGTGAATGGTAAAAACAGAGTGTTTGGCATAGCATTTTGCTATGCCAAACACAGGGTAAGAAAACCAATTAAAATTATATAACATTGTCCAGATAATTTAATACTTAATATCATTAAAAATTAACAAAAAAAGATTAAGAAATGTTAGCTAAAAACGATAAGATAAAAGTTGGTTTGATAGTCACGATGTCAGAAGATATATGGCCAGATGACTTTGTATCGCTTGTTGCAGGCTTTATAAAGCCTGCCAAAGGAGTGATAGAAAAACTTGGTTTTGAAGTAGTGGCAACTAATAAACTTTGCCGCAGCATTGCTGATGCCAGGGAGCAGGGGCTCTTTTTAAGAAATAATGGGGTAGATGTAATTGTCAACCATGTTGGTACATGGACTTATGCTAATAATAGTGTTGCAGTGTCTCAAATAGTAAATGTTCCTGTAATAATCTGGCCTGCCTATAGCAAAGATTCCCTCGGAATTGCAGGTGGGGCTATCGTTAGGGGATCACACGACGAACTGAATATAAAAAATTTTATGGTTTATGGAGACTATGGTGATAACCAGCTTCACAGTGAATTGTCAGTTTTAATTAGAGGAATAGCAGGTGCAACAAAACTTAAGGGGTTAAAACTGGGAGTGGGCGGAACAAGATCAATGGGGATGATTGCTTCACAACCTGATCCTAATCAATTGTTAAGGGATTTACAAATCGATGTCGATGGTTTCGAGCAGGTTATTTTAATTGAAAGAGCAAAAAAGTATTCCCAATCAAAAGTAAATGAATTCTATAAATGGCTTGAAAAAGAATATAAGTGTATCAATGTGAAAAAGGAAGTAATGGATGCACAAATCAGGATGTACTTTGCTCTTAGAGATCATATCCTTCAAAAAGACTATGATCTAATAGCAATAAAATGTCTTCCTGAACTTCCTTATATTTATACAACATTTTGTCTTGCCCATAGCCTTCTGAATAATAAATCCGATGATGGTTTTGGAGTCGAAGCTCCTTTCGTAGCTGCCTGTGAAGCCGATATCAATGCAGCGCTTTCAATGCAAATCATGAAAAACATCACAAATGATTTTACCTTGTTCACTGATATTCTTTATCTGGATTATGAAAAGCATCTTGCAACCTTTGGAAATTGCGGTTCTCAACCAACCGACTTTGCAAAGTCAAGAAAGGATGTATGCTGGATTCACGAAGGTTTTATAGGGCATGATTTTATTCTGGGATGTGCTTGTCCAAGATACATAGGGAAAGAAGGCAAAGTGACTATTTCAAGGCTTACCAGGATAAATGGAAAATACACAATGCTTATTACCAAGGGTGATTTCCTGCACCTGAAAATATCTGCTGAAGAAGAAATAGGATCAAAACAGCATCCTAAATGTTTTTTCAGGCCTGAATGTGATGAAAGAAATTTTGTAAGATCCTTAAGGACAAATCACCTGCATGCAGTCTATGGGGATTTTACTAAAGAATTGGAAGTAACCTGTGATGTTTTGGACTTTAATACAATAGTCCCTTAAGGATAAGAGGTCATTTATAGGGTTTTTATAAGGACTTTAAATTGGATAAACATATAAATTATAAGGAAATTTTTAATAGAACAATAAATCATGAAAAAGGAAGAAGTTTTCTTCTGGATTTCGGTGGAGATCAGGCATCCATATCAATTTTTGTATATAAACAATTCTTAGACAGAATAGGTATAAATAGAACACCAGGGATAAACAGCCTTGTCCAGCTCTCCTCTATTCCTGAAAAAGAATTTCTTGCAAAATATAATATAGGATTCAGATGGCTTTACCCCAAATCTTCTAAGAGATCCCGAATTCTACTAGATAAATATAAAGAAACTGTCGAAATTAATATCGAAGAAGAAATTAAAAGAGGATATGTCGCTTCGGGAAAAGGAAAAATTTTTAAAGATGAATGGGGAGTAACTTGGAAAAGATCTGCTTATTATTTTGAGATGACAAAACATCCGCTCGAAGGAATGTCTTTTGAAGAGATCAAAAAATATAAGTTTCCGGATCCTCAGGACAGCAGCAGGACTAAAGGATTGGCTAATGAACTTCAAAATTATCTTGATGAAAACCTTAATTATATAATCTCTTTAAGCCAGTCTTACGGAGGTATCCTGGAAACTGCATTATGGTTAAGAGGATTCATGGATTTTTATATTGATATTGCCTCAAACTCCAGAGAATGCAGATTTCTCCTCGATTCTATAACAGAATATTTTATTGAATGGAACTCTAATTATCTTAAAGCAGTTGATGGTAAAGTAGATATTCTTGCAGTAGGGGATGATTACGGTATGCAGGACAGGACAATAATGTCACCTGAAATATGGCGAAAACAGATAAAACCCAGATATCAAAAAATGATAAAAAACATCAAATCTAAATACCAGGATTTAAAATGGTTTCATCATACATGCGGATCAGTTTTCCCTATTATTGGTGATATGATAGAAATTGGCGTAGATATTTTAAACCCAATACAGCCTACTGCACTAGACATGCAACCTGAAAAACTGAAAAAAACTTTTGGAAATAATATTATTTTTCACGGTGGAATCGATATACAAAAATTATTACCATTTGGCAAGCCCGACGAAATAAGAAATGAAGTTAAAAGAGTAATCAATATCTTATCTGAGAATGGGGGCTATATAGCTGCGCCATCTCATAATATCCAGGCCCTTACACCAGTTGAAAATATTATTGCATTATATGAAACTGTTAATGATATGTTTACTGAAATCAATGGCATATAATGAGGTATTTAAAATTTTTAATAAAAATAGAAAGGAATATTGAATGGAAGAAAAATCTAAACATATAATGTTTATACAAAAGGTAAAATCTGAAAAAAAAGAAGAATATACCAGAGCGCATAAAGATGCCTGGCCCGACCTTCTAAAGGTAATAAAAGATTCCGGAATAGACAGAGAGCTGATATGGCTCTTCGGAGATTATATTTGCATTTATATGATGACAGATGATTTTGATGGAGCAATGTCAAGACTTTCAAAGACTGATGTTTTTAAAAAATGGTCAGAATATATGGGGACATTATTAGCAGAAATGCAGGATTATTCGCAAGGCGGAGGAAATGTCATTACTCTTGAGAAAGTATTTGACCTTGAAGAGCAATTAAAACCTAAATAATTGATAAAATATTAGAAGATATGAATTTTAAAAGATGGCATCATTATGAGTAATATAAAAGATGTTGCTAAATTGGCTGGAGTAAGTATTGCTTCTGTTTCAAGATACTTGAATCATCCTGAAATCGTAAAACCGGCTACACGTAAAGATATACAGGAAGCAATAGTGCAATTGAGCTTCCGGCCTTCGGTAATTGCCCAAAGTATGAGGAATCAAAGCTCAAGATATATAGCATTGGTTCTTGAAGAAATATCAAATCCATTCTATACAGAAGTTTTAAATGGTGCTGAAGAATGTGCCCTAAAGAATGGCTATAGCATTGTTGTCTTAAACATCAATAAGGATTTAAACAAAAAAATGCTTTATAACGACATCGTTTTCAGGCGAGGGTTTGTAGGAGTCATTTATTGTTTTTCGATGGTAGAAAGTGATGAAAAAATGCTAAATAATTTAAAAAAGAAAGATATACATTTTGCACTTATTGAAAATGAGATGTTTAGAGATAGATTTTTGTGCATTAATACAAATAATTATAAGGCAGGATTTGATGGTACTAAATACCTGATTGGAAAAGGCCATAAAAAAATAGCTTTTATTGGATTTAACAGGTTTTCCGACCAGATAAATATGAGGAAAAAAGGTTATCTTGATGCATTGG
>JAMCQQ010000535.1 GCA_023379515.1 Actinomycetota bacterium | reverse complement strand
TCATGATAGTATAAGCAAACTTAGAAATATGCTTGGTGTTTTTTAAATAAGGAGAAGATATGAAAGTTTTAATAATTGGCGGCGGCAGATCAGGAAGCTTTGTGGCCTCAAAATTAAAAAAATATCACAAGGTTACAGTTATAGAATCTGACAAAGAAAGAATTGAAAGTTTAAGAGGAGAGATTCAGGATATTGAAATCGTTAAAGGTGATGGGTGCGAGCCTCATGTCCTTGAAAAGGCAAATATTAAACAAATGGATATAGCAGCTGCGCTTACTGGTGACGATGAAGATAATCTGGTTATTTCTTTTTTATCCAAATTTCAAAATAATGTTCCTCTCGTTTTTGCAAGAATTAATAATCCCAAGAATGAATGGCTTTTTGACAAAAATTGGGGAGTGGATATTGCAGTATCTTCTTCAATTATAATTGCAAACCTTATTCAGGAAGAAGTAAATCTTGGTGAAATAATTTCTATTTTGAAATTAAAGAAAGGAAATGTTTCGATTGACGAGATTAACCTGCCGGATGATGCAAGTGCCGTAGGCAGACAAATATCCCAGTTAAATTTTCCAAACAATATTCATATAATAGCCATAGTGTCCGGTACAGAAGTTGTCATACCTGCGGGGGATACTTTGCTCCATACCGGAGACAAGCTTTTCATAATATCTGAAGCCAATAACAAGAGCTCAATATTGAAATTACTTGGTATTAAGGAAGAATCAGACAAATAACTAATAAGAAAAATAATCAGGCTTCTTGTTTCAATAATTGATAAAAGTACGGTTATAAAAACTATAAATTTTGTAAATGTTTTTATGAATTTTCCTGCTAGTATACTTCATCTCTACAGTGTTTTAAGATCGGAAGCTGATCTCTGATTTGTTCGACGTAGTCAAGATCGATTTCACAATGCAGCAATCCTTCTTTTTCGTCTTTTTCTGCAATGATTTTTCCCCATGGGTCGGCAACAAGTGAATGTCCATAAGATACATACACGTCTTTTTCGTTTCGTGCTGGTGAAGTGCAACAATTGAATCAGCAGGCATCTTGCAATTTGAGAGTATTGTATTAAAATTTTTAAAAGGAGATTGTATCAATTGTTATTTTTCTGTTAAAATAAAGAACAAAAAACTGGGAGGAAACATGACTGAAAAAAAGCTTTCAGGAGAAGTTTATTATCCTTCTGAAGAAATCCTAAAAAATGCCAACGCAAAATGTCAAAAGCTTTATTCCTTTGCAGAAAATGATTATCTCGGCTTCTGGGAAAGTGAAGCAAGTAATCTTAATTGGTTTAAAAAATGGGATAAGGTTCTTGATGATTCCAATAAACCTTTCTTTCAGTGGTTTATAAATGGAAAAACAAATATTGCTTATAATTGCCTTGACGTTCATTGTGAAAATTTCAGGAGAAATAAACTGGCACTTTTCTGGGAAGGAGAAAACGGTGATACAAAGTCTTTCTCTTATTTTGCTTTAAGAAGAGACACATGCCGGTTCGCAAATGTATTAAAGAGTATGGGTGTTAATAAGGGAGATAGGATTACAATTTATATGGGAAGAATTCCCGAAGCGATAATTGCCATGCTGGCTTGTGCAAGAATAGGCGCAATTCACTCAGTGGTTTACGGTGGTTTCTCAGTAGAAGCACTTCATGAAAGATTAGAGGACAGCCAGTCAAAAGTTTTGATTGTTGCCGATGGTGCCTTTCAAAGAGGTAAAATTGTGGAGTTAAAGAAGATTGCCGATGAGGCTCTGCAAAGGGCTGCAACTGTTGAGAGCGTACTTGTAGTCAAAAGAACCGGTCAGGAAATCAATATGGAATTTGGGCGTGATATGTGGTACCACGAACTCATGCACCTTCCTATAGCAAGCAGCAATTGCGACATTGAAGAAATGGATGCCGAAGATCCCCTGTTTTTACTTTATACTTCCGGAACAACCGGTAAACCAAAAGCAATTTTGCATACACACGGTGGTTATATGGTTGGAACATATGCGACATTCAAGTATGTATTTGATATTCATGAGGAAGACCGTTTCTGGTGCACCGCAGATCCCGGTTGGATTACTGGTCATAGTTATATTATTTATGGTCCGCTGCTTAATGGGGCAACTTCTTTTATTTATGAAGGAGCACCCACATACCCCTATCCAAACCGCTGGTGGCAAATGATTGAAAAGTATGGAATAAATATTCTTTATACGGCACCAACAGCAATAAGAGGATTTATGAGATTTGGTGATGCTTGGGTTAAAAGACATAATCTTTCCTCGCTAAGATTGCTGGGTAGTGTTGGGGAACCGATTAATCCTGAAGCATGGAAGTGGTATTATAAAGTAGTAGGCGGAGAACGCTGCCCTATTATGGATACCTGGTGGCAGACAGAAACCGGTATGTTTATGATTACTTCCTTGCCGTGCACTCCTCTTAAACCCGGATCCGGGACGAAACCTTTTCCTGGCCTGCAAATGGATATAGTTGATGAAGGAGGAAATTCTGTAACCACTAATGACGAGGGTTATCTTGTTATCAAAACTCCATGGCCTGCAATGCTTAGAACAATCTGGAATAATTCTGATGCGTATGTCCAACAGTACTGGAGCAAGTTTCCCGGTATGTATATGACTGGTGATTCTGCAAGAAGAGATGAAGACGGATATTACTGGATTATCGGCAGAGTGGACGATGTAATAAAAGTTTCAGGCTACCGGCTGGGTACAGCAGAAATTGAAAGTGCACTTGTCAGCCATCCCTCAGTTGCTGAAGCTGCTGCAATAGGGCTGCCCCATGAAGTCAAAGGTAATGCGATCCATGCTTTCGTAATATTAAGGACAGGTTACGAAGGAACTGATAAACTAATAGAAGATTTGAAACAGCATGTCGGGCATGAAGTTGGACCCATTGCAAAACCGGAACAAATCCAAGTTGTTGATTCACTGCCAAAAACGCGCAGTGGTAAAATAATGCGAAGGGTGTTAAAAGCACATGCATTGGGAATTGACCCCGGAAATATCAGTACTTTGGAAGAATAAATAAACAAGTCAGTTGGGGCATATTCTGCGCAAGCGGCTATCAATTTGTTATCGCTTAAGATGTACTTATGGTGTTACTTATCGGTAATTTTATCTTGAATAATGTTCCTTCTCCGGGTACGCTATTAACTTCAATCGAACCTACATGTGCATCTATGATCCATTTGACAATTGATAGACCTACTCCTGAACCTTCACTGTTTCTTGTATGGTCAGTCTTGTAAAATCTGTTAAATATTAGCGGTAGATCTTTTTCCGGTATTCCAATACCGCTGTCTTCTATAGATATTTTTGCATGATAGTTATCTTTGGTAATTTTAATTTTTACAAATCCGTTATTTTTATTAAATTTGATTGCATTACCAATTAAATTAATTAAAAGACTTGTAATTAAAAGCTGGTCTGCTTTTATTTTTAAGTTATCTTCGAATTCAAAAAAGAATTTTATGTTTCTGCGCTTTAAAATGTTTTTAAAAGAATTTATGATATCTTCAGTTATGACTTTTAAATCTATTGTTTCAATATTTAAATTATTAACGTTTTCATCGCTCCAGGCTAAAAACAAAAGTTGAGAAATTAGATAATCCATTTTTTTATTTTCTTTGAGTACGTTTCTTATTGTCTTCTTATAAAATTTTATATCTCTATTATTTTTTAGTGCTTCTTCTGCATTAACCCTGATAACTGATAAGGGTGTCCTTAATTCATGGGATGCATCTGATGTAAATTGTCTTTCCCGATGAAAGGAAGTTTCTATCTTGGATAACATTTTATTAAATGTTTTTGTCAATCTGCCTATTTCGTCATCTGTTTCCGGCAAATCCAGTCTTTTGCTTAGATCCTTTTCGGAAAAATTATTTGCAGTTTTTGTTAATTTATCTATAGGCATTAAAATTTTATTCACCAGTAAAGAGATAATAATTATAAAAATTGCGAAAAATAATGGGGTAGATAAAACCAGTGCTATTTTGATATTTGTCAGGGAGCTGTCTACATAGGATAGTGTTCTGCTAACTCTTATCTGTGCTAAAATTGTTTCTTTATCGTAAATAATCTTGTCATATACCAAAAATGTTTTATCATTTAATTTTATCTTTCTAATTTGTTCATTATTAAACTTAAGATTAATAATCCCGGATTCCATATCTGCGGAAACGATCTTTCCGTCATTATAATATATGGACAGGTTTGTATTTTTGGTTATTAAATCATGCAGTTCGTAAATTTTTTCATTTTTTGTTAGCGCTATACTAATGTGCTCAGCAGCATGGTCTGCTTCATCTATAAGAATTTTTTCTTCCTGTTTATATAGTGTTATTGAAAAGGTAAAATATAAAAATATTATAATAGCAGTTACGAGAAAGAGAAAAAGCAGATTTGACAGCACAACGATTTTTGTTTTTATTGAGACATGACTCATTTCTTTACCTTTAAAACATAGCCAATACCTCTTATATTATGTATGAGCTTTTCCTTAAAATTTTCATCTATTTTTCTCCTGAGGTATTTTATATAGACTTCCACTATATTTGAATCA
>JAMCQQ010000534.1 GCA_023379515.1 Actinomycetota bacterium | reverse complement strand
TTTCCAGAAAAAGGGAGTCCATTAATTATTTATACTATTTGCGCCAATTACTAGTCAATGCTCAGCTGAGCTTATTATCGTCTGTATGGACATGTCCTTGAGTTATTGCCAGAAGCTTTGAAAGTTCCCCTGCGAATTTTCTCGCATGCTCCCTACTCATTCCTATTCTACTGACAATTCTAGCCTGATTGGTTGTACCCAGTCTTTGCATAACATCAAAAACTATTCCATCGGGATTTGCGGTAATAAACACGCTATCAGTATATAAAATGGGCGTAGTATCTAAATTGATATTTACCGCGACCTGTTGTTCATCCTGTTTCTTTTCTGCCATATATATCACCTCCGATTAAATTCAATTAGGATTTAAAATTCCCAAGGTAAATTATTTCTTCCTCAAGCTGAATATTAAATTTTTCCTTAACAGCTTTTTTCGCCATTTCTATCAGTGCTTTAACATCGCTTGCCTTCGCATTATCCGTGTTAACAATAAAGTTGGGATGCTTATCCGAAAACTTTGCCCCACCTACTCTTTTCTCCCATAAATCACACTGTAAAAGAATTTTTACAACCGGCACAATTGGAAAAGGATCTGACTTAATAAATTTTTCCCATTCAGTTTTTAAATTGTAGGGCAATAAATCAAAAGGAATATTTTTAAAGACACTTCCTGCATTCGGATATTCTAAGGGATGTCTATTTTTTCTATATTCAACTTTTTCCTCAATTTCTCTTTTTATTTCTTCCTGGTTTCCCTTTTTAAAATTAAAAACTGCGCTTATGATAAATTCTTTTTCTCCTTCTCCTTTTTTATACACACTGGTTCTGTATCCAAACCTGCACTGAGAATTGTCTCTTTCTATAATGTCTAGAGTTTTATAATCCAAACTTTTTACCTTTATAATATTATCCTTTGTCTCTCCTTTAAAAGCTCCAGCGTTGCCCCTTATTGCCCCTCCAACTGTCCCGGGAAGTCCTCCTGCCCACTCAAAGCCACTTAAATAATTTTCTACGCAGAAATCAATTAGATCTTTTACTAAAACTCCTGAACCAACTTGAACCTTTTCCCCATTTATCTCTATCCCGCTAAGTAAATTATGAATAACCAGCCCATCGTATCCATCATCGCTAACCAAGAGGTTTGTGCCATCTCCTAAAACAAAAGGTAAATCAGACGAGGTCTTTTGCCACTCTTTTAAGCCATTTCTTAAATCTTCTAAAGATCTGGCTTCTAGAAGATATTTTGTAATCCCACCAATTTTGTAATTAGTATAATTTTTTAATAAAACATTTCTTTTTAACATGTATGTGTATTTTAACAAAATTAATTACTCTTGACACGTTTTTTATATTTAGTTAAAATTCGGTGTCCAATGACTGAATCAGAAAAACAACTATTAAAACATGACGCAATTAGTCTTAACGCAATTAGCAGTGTTCCGGATCATCATAAAGGAGCTGCGCTAAAAACGATATCTAAATTAGAAAACATACATTTTGGTCATTTATTTAGAAGAAGAAGCATTGATTCCCTTTTAGATATCTTGTCATTGGTTAATCAGGATGCGCAAAGATTTATTTTTACAGCAAATACCTATACCGGACAATCAATCCCTGACAAGCTTCGAACCGCAAAAAGTACCGCGGATACTAGGATAGAAAAATTAGGAAGATCAAAAGACGCAGACACGGTCAGGGAAAGAGTGGAAAAGTTAATGCTTTTAAAAGCGCAAAACTCAATTCTGACGACATACTCCTTACGACAACCACCTTCCGCCAGATCTCAAGTAGCACAAGCAGGATTGGATTTGGCAGAGTTTGCTAAAAGCGCCGCATCAATGGAAATGATTAGAGACCAAGAAGGTTTTTCAGCTAATCCGTTTTATTTTTTAACAAGACTGTTTGAGTTTGGAATTGTCGGTGCATATTCCCATTTATTTAAAGCTGGTGATTATGAAATCATTTTAGATTTTCCATTAACCCGCGACGGTGAGTCTGTTTTGTTTCCTGTCTTTTTCAATTCAAGCGGAAAAATAGATTTAAAGAAAACTAAAGTTCATGACTGGAGCACTACTCCTGCGCCATTTGTCATTCCTCTTAGTAGAGAGAGTCTTGTAGCATGAGGCTATTGACTCGGAGCATTTCCAAGAGTTGTTTTTACCTCTAAAATCTTCCCATCTCTCCAAATAGTCAGGGTCATACTGTCCCCAACTTTTTTACCAGAGATTGCTTTGGCAACATTGTCATTGCTATCCCCTACATTTTTTCCATCAATTTTTGTAATAATGTCTCCTGTTTTCAAGCCTCCCTTATCAGCAGAAGAATCCTTAACTACTCCTTGGACATATGCACCCTGAGCAACATTATTGGCAAGAGCCGTTTGTTTACTAATAACAACGTAAGAAACTCCTAAATACGGCCTTTCAAATTGTCCATGTTGACTAAAATTAGAAAGAGATTCTTTTACAACATTTATTGGGAGTGCAAATCCAATATTTTGACTACCAGACGCGACAGCTGTGTTTACTCCGATTACTTGTCCGTCAGAATTAACAAGCGGACCTCCTGAATTACCCAGATTTATTGCAGCATCAGTTTGGATTACATTATCTAATTGTTCTGCATAACCTTGATAGCTATCTCCAGCAGTAATTCCCCTACCTATTCCTGAAATGATTCCTCTTGTAACAGAGTTCCTAAACTCCCCTAACGCAGTTCCAATTGCAATAACAAATTGACCAACCTGCAATTTGGAAGAATCCCCCATGATAACCGGTTTTAACTCAGTATCCGAATTCTCAGCAGGATCTATTTTTAAAATTGCAATGTCATTTGCTGGATCTCTGAAAACATTTTTAACACTGTAATTCTTACCATTACTTAAAGTTACGGTAAACTTAGCCTCAGGATTTGAAACAACATGTTTGTTCGTAACGATTTGTCCGTCAGAAGAAACAATAAATCCTGATCCAATATTTTGTTGGGTTTGATTGCCTTGCTGGTCAGGTGCACCAAAGATAAAAAAAGGACCAAATCGAAGATCGCTTGTCTGACTGGATTCGGATGTTACGGTAACCACAGAAGGACCGACTTTTTTTACAGCATCTATAATTGCTGATTGTTCAGTAACCACCTTGACAACTTCTCTCGGCTGTGATGGTTCTAAGAATTTAAGTTTTGATGAAATAGTAGGCAGATAAATAGAGGTACCACTCCAAAGACCAAGGAAAATAACTAAAATAACAAGTAAAACAATAAGTTTTCTCATAGTAGATTAAACTAATTTATTTCCGGGGTTATTTTACCAATTCTTCTATGGCTTTTTCAAGTTGAGTATCTCTGCTTGGGTCTTTTGGATCTAATTGGACTTCTATATCAGGCTTTAATCCCTTTCCATTAACCCATGTCTTATTGGGGGTAAGCCACTTTGCAACCGTAATGTGAATTCCGGATCCACCACCAAGATCTTCTGCCTGTTGAACTGTTCCTTTTCCAAATGACGTTTCTCCAATAAGTTTTATTTTCTTAAGATCTCTTAATGCTCCCGAGACTATTTCTGATGCCGAGGCACTTCCCCTATTTATTAAAACTACAACAGGATAATCCAACATTGCTCCTCTTCTTGCCGCAGTCAAACCTTTTTGCTCAGCAGCATTCTCTTCATAAACAACCGGAGATCCTTGCGCAACAAATTCTGAAGCAATGAACACTGCATCTGTTAAATATCCTCCAGGGTTATTTCTTAAATCAAGTATTACACCTTTAAACTTCTTCTCTTTTTTAATTTTCTCATTTAGATTGCTAACTAATGCAGTCCAATCTTTATTGGTGCTGTCCCCAAATTGCGTAAGTCTGATATAAGCAATCGTATCGTCGCTTTTGAATTTAGAAATACTATCAATATCTTTAGTTTTCTTAACCCATCCATCAACGCTTTTTACCGTTATGACATCTCTGGTAATTTTAATGTCAACAATTTTATTTCCTTCTTTATGAAGCACGGAAATGGTTACATTCGTACCTTTTGGCCCTCGGATTTTTTCAACTGTTTGTGCTAACGTCCAAGTACTAGTTGCTGCTCCATCTACTTTTAGAATAATATCCCCTGCTTTTACTCCTGCTTTTTCCGCCGGACTTCCGCCAAGGGGAGCAACAACAATTATATCTTTATCTTTCATGCTAAGCTCTGCGCCAATTCCTGTAAACTGACCTGCTAAGCCCTGCTTAAAGTTGTCGTTCTGGACCGGAGGAAGATAAACCGTAAAAGGATCATCCAGGCTCTGAAGTGCACCCGCAATTGCTCCGTTTACCATTTTTTTACTATCTATTTTGCTTTTATCGTAATATCCCGCTTCCACTTTTTGCCAAACTGTCCAAAAGGTACGAATG
>JAMCQQ010000533.1 GCA_023379515.1 Actinomycetota bacterium | reverse complement strand
GGAATTGAAAGCAGAGCTCCTTTTCTCGATTACAGACTAGTTAATTTTGCGCTTGGTTTACCTGCTAATATGAAAACAAAAATAGACAAAAAAGGAAAAGTCTATTTAAAATATCTACTAAGAGAAACCTTTAAAGATATTTTGCCTAGGGAAATTTATTCAAGAAAAGACAAAATTGGTTTCTCTTCAAATGCAAATGATTTATTAAGAAACGACTTTAGCTTCTTAGTGTCTAATTCAAAATCAATTTTAGAAAAGTACTTACCTGAAATTGACCTAATTAAGAATCAAGATGATTCTTTTCAGCCTTACGCAAGATGGGAATACCAAGTAGTCCAAATTGCCATAACTTATCTGCTTTATTGTAGAAAATATTCACCAAAAGATGTAGAATTAATTTTAAGCAAAGGAGCTTTGATTTAAATGGAAAGAAAAAGAGACATTCAGCGTAAATATGTTTATTCAAGTTCTTGGTTAAAAGTACGTGAAGACAGTTTTATTCAAGATGAAGCTGAGCGCATGTATAATGTAATAGAAAGGAGCAATAGCGTTGTTATCTTTCCTATTACGCCAAGCGGAAGAACAGTTATACTTCGACATTTTAGATATCCAACTCAAGAATACTCTGTTGAAGTACCAATGGGCGCCCTAGATGATGGGGAAACGATAGAACAAGCAGCTAGAAGAGAGTTGTTTGAAGAAGTTAAAATATCAGCAACTGAACTTAAGCACATAGGCAAATTCAACCCTGTTCCAGGGTTGACTGATCAACAAGTAGACGTATTTATTGCAAGAGTTAACGAAACATCAATAGATACGGCAAGCTTTGAGCTAAACGAAGATGATATCGAAGGACTTTCTATTGTTAATGTAAACAATGTCTTTGAACGAGCTTCTAGCGGCGAAATCACGGATGGCTTCACGTTAGGTAGTTTGCTATTCTTAAAGCTTTATCTTGAAAATCAAGATCAATAAAGCTTCCAATAACATTATGAATGCTGCGATTGTTCTTGTTGATTTATTAGAGGATTTCTTTCGTTATGGCAGACTATCGGAATCTAGAAATAGTTTTATTAAAAATGTTAATAAATTAACTGGCATTGGAAGAGCTAACTCAGTACCGATTATTTGGATCCGACAAGAATTTAAAAAAAACTTAAGCGATGCATTTCTAACGACAAAAAAAACCAAATCTCCTATTACAATAGAAAACACCGAAGGAAGTAAGATTTTAAAAGAGCTTTATGTGGATAAAAATGATTACATTATTGTTAAAAAAAGATTTAGCGGATTTTTTAAAACAAATTTAGAAGATTTATTAAAAACCTTAAACATAGACACACTCATAATCGGTGGCGTTAATACTCATGCATGCGTTCGCATGACTGCCATTGATGCTTATCAAAGAGACTATGAAGTAATTCTCGACACGGATTGCATAAACTCTTTCGACGAAGAATTTCACAATGTCTCACTTAGATACCTAAGCAGATCAATTGTTACACCAAGAACAAACGAAGAGATTATTAAAATCATACAGTCCCCTAAATAAATCAATCCAATATTCTCTCTTTTACATACTTGTTCTAATCTATTGCTTCTGGTAATATTCAAGCCAGCTCATATGAGTATCCCTGAAGCAGAGAGGGTTTTTACTCCACCCAATTTGTTCGATGCAAAAATTTCGAGGAGAGATTTTATAGCGAAGGCGGCTCTTATAGCTGGGACCGTTACCACATTAGCTGGAGTTAAAAAAGTGGCTGATCTTATAGAATCAGGAGAACTTGAAGGAGGAATCCGCTTATACCCCCCTAAATTAAAGGTGGAGCGCCTTAACTATACTGAAGATATAATGAATCCTTTCATGGGAAGACCACTGGTGGATTTCGATAATTTTTTTACTGAGAATAGACCCCTGGATGTTATACATAGAGCTGGAAATACCATTGAAGATATAAATAGAGCTTACCCAATAGCCAATATATTTGATATTGATGTGAATGACGTATTCGGAACTCTCTATGGAGAGCATGGAATTATTCCTCACATAAAAGTCCCTATATTAAATCTGAAGCTTAAGATACCAATGGTTATTGACCTTAATGAAGTAGAAGTGAGAATGGGTATGCCAACAACTTTTGAAGATCTTATTAAACATATTCATTCTCTTAGCACTCCTGACAAACCTCTTGGAGTATTTTTAGACTTAAAATATGGGGACTTTGAAGAAAAGACATTGGAAAAATTAATTGATACATTAATAAAATACAGAGTTTCTGCTATTTTTGATCCAAAGGATAAAAAGTTACTCCAACGTATAAGAAACGTCCAAAGAAAGAAAGAAATCAATCCACACACAGGCATTGTGAATGAAGGACGAGAGAGAAATTCATAATCTATAACCTCGAGTAGATAGAAAAAGAGATAATTTCAGGTAGATTAAATTATTTTCTTATCGTTCAAATTCAGAAGCGTCAGCGCTAAAATTCCATGGACCGCTTCCGCAACCCTGAGCTTTCTGTCCTTCAATCTTAAGTTTTGTTTTTGATGGCATTTGTAAAATGATTCTAAAAGGATAGTTATAAGTTCCAGTCAAAGAACTTGGTTCAAAACAATAGGCTTTTCCATCTGCTGTAATATCCTTAAAATCACGATTAACTAATCCCTGCTGCTTAGGATCAAAAAGATAACCTCCTGCTTCAATCGTCTTTGTAGATAAGGTTCCAATTGAAAAGAATTCCTTTTGAGCCAAGACATTATGATGCCCTAAGAAAATCTGGGCATCTTCTTCCAAGTTAGAACTTCCCGGCTTAAACCATGCTCCCTGGGAAGTTCCCGATATGTCCTGCATATATTCCCCACAAACAGGCTCGACGGTACGTTTTAAATTTGGGTCATCATAATCAGCCATCTGAGATAAAAATTTTTGACGAAGTTCCGGTGTAAAATAGTCATAAGGACAAACCATATGTTTCTTATCGAAATTCCCTACCCAACGACTTGGATTGGCAAATTTTAACTCAGGGGTACGGTGATCAGACATTCCAAAGTCAAAAAACTGCTTAATGCTTTTCTTCTTGGCCGGATTACCTTTGCCTAAAAACTCACCAGCTTTAACAGAAATTCCTTCCGTTATCCTTCCACAAAACTTGTATTGAGTATTGCCAGTTTGTTCTTCCCGACAGTAATCTATTTTATCAAGTGTGTTTAAAAGCTTGGGGGACAAATCGTTCAAATGATAGAAAGTAACCTCAACGTCCTTGCATGGAGAAGCATAAACAAAATAATCTGTATATCCTAATGTTTTATTAGTCCAACTTTGGACGGTTGTAATGAATAAATCTCCGGGTGAAACAATATCAACATCCGTTTGCTCTTCGATATTTTCTGCCGGAGCGATAAAATATGTATGCTTTGTAGGGAAAACATGACCGCTCTCTGGCCCAAACTTGCCTAGAGGAACAATATTGCGATATAAACCATCTTTAATTGGAGAAACAGTGAAAAAAACCTTTTTATCTCCACATTCCGGT
>JAMCQQ010000532.1 GCA_023379515.1 Actinomycetota bacterium | reverse complement strand
TTTCATAGTTATCTTCAACACATCGGTAATATGGGCTGTACTGGGGCTTTCGGCACCTGTACTGTTGTGTATTTTTGCTGACCGCTAAAGTATCTACAGACATGAATTATACTTTAGCATAAATGTGCTAATATATAAATATGTAATATTTAAAAGATGGTCTGGAAATACTGGAAAAGGCTGAAATTCTTAAAGATTTTCATCTTGCTGGTGGTACTGGTACAGCTTTTTAGTTAAAACATTATCCTGCACTTGATTTAGATTTTTTTACCCCAAAGGAGTTCCGAAGGAGTCTCTGATCATTAGTTTATAGGAACAATAAGCATCTTAAAAGTCATTTATGTATTATTACTCAGGGTGGGAGCACATTAACGCAGCAATACATTAGAAATGTATATATACCAACAGAAAAAACAACAATAACTCTGGAACGTAAGATCAAGGAAGCTGCTTTAGCTTACCAGCTTGAAAAAATATATACAAAAGATGAAATTCTTGAAATGTATATGAATACTGTTTATTTTGGTGAAGAGGCTTATGGGGTTCAGGCAGCAGCAAAAACCTTTTTTAACAAAAATGTTGAAGATTTAAATCTTGAAGAATGTGCTCTTATTGCAGGATTGCCGCAATCTCCAACCCAGTTATCTCCATATACAAACAAGGACTTGGCAATGGAAAGAAGAAGTAACGTCCTGGCAAAGATGTATGAATTGAAATATATTACAAAAGAAGAATATGTGGATGCAGTTAAAGAACTTTCAAGAATTGCCTGGGCAAAAGAAGAAAGCACGGATTTCGCTCCATATTTTATTGAATATGTTAAACAGGAACTGATTAAAGAATATGGTATAAATAAGGTATTTAAAGGCGGTTTTGAAATTTATACCACGCTTGATCCAGAAATGCAGGTTTATGCTCAAGATGCCATTAAGGAAATCCTGCCAGATCCCGATGATCCAACTGGTGCGATGGTGGCAATGGATCCAAGCAATGGTTTTATAAAAGCAATGGTTGGAGGCAAAGACTTCAACACAATGAAGTTTAATCTTGCAACTCAAGGCAAGAGACAACCCGGATCAACTTTTAAAGTTTTTGCGTTAATTGCCGCACTTGAACAAGGCGTCAGTCCGTATATGACCTTCAATCCTAATGGGCCTATTGAATACGAAATCCCTAACAGTAAACCTTGGGAAATATCGAACTATTTGGGGGAAGATTTTCCAGATATATCTGAAATGAGCATAGTGGAGGGAACGGTAAAGTCAGTTAATGTTGTTTATGCTCAACTCATAATGAAGGTTGGCGGTGATGCTGTTTCCAGAATTGCAAATGCAATGGGTATTCAAACCCCACTTGAAGGTTATCCTGCCATTGGACTCGGCGGTTTAACTACAGGAGTTTCACCCCTCGAGGTTTGCACTGCTTTTTCAACCATAGCTGATTATGGAGACAGACATGACCCTGTGGCAATATTAAAAGTGGTAGATAAAGATGGTAATGTGCTTTATGAATACAAGGAGCCACCAAAAAATCAGGTCATATCAGCCATAAATGCTTACAGGGCTATAGAAATAATGAAACAGGTTGTACAGCGCGGGACTGGAACAAAAGCAAGGCTTGAAGACAGAGAAGTTGCCGGGAAAACGGGAACAACACAGGAAGCAGAAAATGCATGGTTTACCGGATTTACAACAAACTTGGCAGCATGTTTCTGGATGGGATATCCGGAAGAAAACAAAAAAATGGGTCTAGTGCATGACTTAAGAGTCCAGGGTGGATCTCATCCTGCCATGATGTGGAAATTATTCATGGAAAAAGCAACAAAAAAATTGCCAATTGAAAAATTTCAAAAACCAAAAGATGATTTGTTTAATCTTCAAGTCACCACAATGCCAGATACTGGCCAGGTAATGGTCCCTAACCGTTTTACTCCACCGGAGCAAATTTCCATAGTTCAATTTCATTATGGTGCTGAACCAAAAGATCAGGTTCCAATTACTGATGCTGACATCCCGGTTATGCCTTTTGTTAGCCTGATGCCTATTGACCAGGCAAATCAGATACTCAGAGATGCCGGTTATACAAATATAGAGTTCATTAATGAAGTTTATAACGGAGTTCCTTCAGGTTATACTCACAGGCAAGATCCAATATGGGATCAGAAAGTTGAAAAAACAAGGTTAATAAAAGTTTGGGTAAATCCTTAAATAAATACCTATTTTTATTATAAAATCCTTTGGAATAAACTAATTAGTTTTTGGCGAATAAAAGAAAAACACCTCAACTCTATATTAAGAACTTGCTTAAAATGATTCTTTTTCGCCTAAAGTAACAACATATTTGCCAAATCTTGAAGTTAGTTTCTTTGCCCTGTTGCAAACTATCTTAGGAAACCTCCTGCTATATTGCAAGAATTTATTCTTTTTCAGAGCAATTAACGACCATTCGCTCATATCGCTGGGTATTTTCTCTTTACTCATCATGTAAAGCTGATCTAACAATGCCTTTTCTGGTTCAGCAATATAGATGCCATTATCCAATGTATAACCAAAAAAGTATTCTTTCTTAAGCTGTCTATACTCCACCTCCCTGCCAGCTAGCAAGAGCTTCTTTGATCGTCTGGTAGTAGCAAATGTCAGGGTATATGGGATTTGGCTCAAGATTCCATATCTTGATAATGCTGATTCAAACGAAAGGTACGAGGGATAGTAAAGCTCGTTGGCTGCTTTTTCTAATTCAAGACTTTGAAACTCAGGCTTGTAAACTCCTCTTCGCAACCTGATAAGCACTCCACTTTTAACAAATCTATTGAGCGTAACATATAAACTGTCCCTCTTTATCTTCAAAATCTTTTCCAAATCAGCCAAAGTAAAATAAGGCTTATCAAAATCCCTTAAAGTCTGAATAAATTTAATATCACTCATTTCTTTGGTAACCATTGTTCTACCAACCTTTTGTCTTTTTCAGGCAAGAACTTAAATAACTCACGCCTGACCACTTCAGCGTTCAAATTGTCAAAATTCATAAGCGTAGACTTGCCCAATTTCTGGCCGATAAACCATAGATCAAAAATATCTCTAATTCTTAACGGCTCAATAGCCTTTTTTTCTTTCTCCATGTACTCCAAGCTTGCCACTTGAGCTAAAACTGTCAGACTAGTTACCTTGCTATTCAAGGCTAACAACTTATAATCAATGCCCTTCTCCAAGTTTACTGGACGCACCGACACCTCAAATTTAATCGAAAATGCCTGGCTCATGAAATCCTCTTTAACACGAAACAGACCAAAGTATGTGTAGTATTTTTGAGTTAAATCAATAAGCCTTAGGGCATCATACTGCCTAGCTACCGCCTTAAGTAGACTATCTAATTTTTCTGTAGAAAAACCTTTAAGAATAGAAAAATCCAAATCTTCTGAAAAACGTGGCGACCCGTATGCTAACCTTAGGGCTGTTCCGCCTTTAAAAACAAACAAGCCACCCAGCTCACTTTCAAAAAGCTGTTTTAATATAATCATTTCATATTCCTCACGAACAATTTGTTCTTGAGAAATACTAAGACTTTTCTGTAAATTATCCGCTAGTTGTTTGTTCATAGTTACTTAATAATATTGTTAAGTAACTTAGATTATACCATGCTTAATTCCTTATATCAACCCTCAAAGTCTACCAGCAGAATGTGTTTCTATCTAGGAGCTTGTCCGAGAATAAAAAATATTAGCGCATAAGCCTAAAAACATATAAAATTAATTAAACAAATATGCTATAGTAATTAATTTGAAGTCGTGAAAGAATGTGAAAGATTAGAACCTGAATTTCAGGCTTTAAGGCAATTAATTCTTTTAAGGAAAAAACTCAAAATTACTCAGCAGAAACTTGCATTTGAATAAGGACGTGTGTGCACTATTTTAGTCTGTCATTAAACTACTGGACTTTAGCCCTGATGATGACATAAGAAAAGTTAATGCGCAAAATTTTCGAGTATGGTTTACTCTTGACACCTTGTAATACTTATGTTATAAAGTAATTAGTTTTTGATTAAGTAATGAAAGAAGTAAAAAAATGAAAGAGATTGTAACTACCATAACCAAAAAAGGTCAGGTCACGATACCAGTTGAAATAAGGCATCTTTTAGGATTTAAGGCAAAGGATAAGGTTGCTTTCAGGATTGATGGGGATAATGTGCGATTAGCTCCTGCAAAATATAACCTGGAAACTGCCTATGGTGTTGTTAAACCTTTAAAGAGGCCGTAGG
>JAMCQQ010000531.1 GCA_023379515.1 Actinomycetota bacterium | reverse complement strand
ACGATTGTATTAGTTTTATGATTGAAATAAGAAAGCATCACAGTGCAAGCTCCACATTTCCCCTCACCACACCCTAATCTTGTTCCTCAGACCACATTATGGATCAATATGTATCTCAATTGCTTTTCTATGTAAATGGAAATAAAATAGTATTGTCAGAATTTAGTCCAAGATGGACTTTACTCGAGTGGTTGCGTTCTGATGATCGTATGAATAAACAAATTGATTCTCTATTTCTGGCTCATCAACTAACAACGTAGCATATGTTGGGCTGAAAGGAACAAAATTAGGGTGTGGTGAGGGGAAATGTGGAGCTTGCACTGTGATGCTTTCTTATTTCAATCATAAAACTAATACAATCGTTCATAAAGCTATTAATGCTTGCTTGTTTCCTTTGGTAAGTTAATGGATATATGATATTATATCAGTTAAATCATTCCTTACCAAATTGTTGTGCTCATTATTAAGGCAAGCGTGGAAGGGTGTCATATAACTACTATCGAAGGAATTGGGAGCGCGTCAAATATGCATTCTATTCAGGTATCTTGTGATATTCTTGCTTTTGATTTTTTCTATCTAAAAGCCACATAGCCCAAATCTATATTTAATTCAAATAGCAACGTATTTCGGACCATCATGGATTACAATGTGGGTACTGTACTCCTGGATTTATAATGGCTATCTATTCTTTGATTAGACAAAATCCTTGTATTACAAAGAAAGAAATGATCAAGTCTTTAGATGGAAATTTATGTCGATGTACTGGATACAGACCTATTTTAGAAGTTGCCAGAGAGTTTGGAAGAGAAGATTGTTGCTCTGTTACTCATACTACTGAGGTGCCTCAAAATATATGCCCTTCTACTGGTAAACCTTGTGATTGCACTAATGTATAGCTTTTCTTCCCTGTTTTTTTTTTTCCCTTCTATGTAGTTATCTAACAATTTAGAATGGTAATACAAGTGAAATTAAATTTCTTAATGGTGCTGAACCTATCTTTCCATATGCCCTCAGACATCATCTCTTAATGCCTCTTAAATTTTCATCTGATAATTGCTTGTGGTATAGGCCAACGAGTTTAGATTCTCTTCTAAGCATTAAGGTTTCTTTTCATTTCTTTTCATTTTCTTTATATTCTCCTTTATTCTCAATTTTTTAAGTCTGATTTCCCACAATCTCGCCTTGTGACTATTTCTTCAATGAAAAATCTCCCAGCACCTAATATTCAAGCCATTCTCATTGATACTAATGATGTTCCAGGTATAATACTTATAATTTATAGGATCACTTTTTTTCATTATTTTTTTCTGACTCTAGAAATAATCTAGTTTCTTTCGCTTTAACTAATATATTAGAACTCAATGGTTATAGTATTTCTGAAGAAGGAATCACAGTAGGTGCTAATATTCCCTTGGCTGAATTAAGCTCTCTTTTCGAGAAAATTATAATTGAGAGAAATGAATCTGGCCTTTCTCACACCACTTCCACTTTATATGCTTTTAATGCAATGACCAAGGTAAATCGATAAGAAAACTAAAAAAAATAATGTATCATTTCTTTTGTTGTTATCACTCATTTCAAAGGCTTTTGGAAATACTCAAACTCGTAATGTATCAGCACTTAGTTCTAGTGTGGTTTCAGGCAGTCCTATATCAGATGTCACTTGCTTTTTATGGGCAGCAGTATAATTATTTTTCTTTTACTCTTAACTAATATTATTATCCATCTTCATTATTGATTATTCGATTCTTATTTTATAGCGTGCATATATGACAGTTCAATCATTCGAGGAACCAACAAGAAAGGTATTGTTAGATGAAGATTTCTTCTCAGCCTATCATTCCGTAAAAATTCAGCCTAAAGATGTAGTTATTAGGTATTTTTCCCTTCTATTTTACTCAATTTTTCTTACTAAGTCTCACCTCTGTTAGTATCACGATTCCATGGACCCGTGAAGGTGAATTTATTTATTTTCAAAAGCAAGGAAGAAAGAAACTCGATGCATATGCGATCGTTAATAGTACTTTTAGAGTTTTATTGAAGAAATCTGAGGCAGACAGTATGTTTATGAACAAAGTAAAAGAAAGAGATTTCATTCACTTTGGTTAATACTTTAGATAGCAAAGCGATCGTAGAAGATATTCAAATCATTTATGGTGGTGTTGCTTCTGTACAAAAACGTGCAAAAGAATTGGAAAGCTATTTGTTAGGAAAAGAATGGACTTACGAAAACATGAACAGATCTTTACCAATTTTATCCAAAGAATTGCCTATTGCTGATAATGCATTTGGAGGAATGGTCAGATATCGAAGAGCCCTGATTTTAAGCTTCTTTTTTAAATTTTATTTTTGGATTTGTGACAAAAATTCATTGGAAGTTCCTGGTACGTTAACAAATAAATAAGAGTGTGAGAGGCTATAGGTGGTAGCAAGAAGAGATTGAAGTGATTTTAGTTTGTCAATTATTTATATTTTAGAAAACACCAAATCAGTTTTATCAGAGCCTAAGCTAAAACTATTTGAAGCTTCTCACAAATACTCTCTTTTACCGTATGTTTTCATTTTCGAACTTTTCTTATTGAAACCAAGCATTCTACTTTACAAATTATTATTATCTTTTCTGTTCATCAATTGTTTTTTCTAATATTTATTTCAATTAATATGATTAGTGATACCTTTCCTATTGGAAGAGAAGACAAACATAAATCCTCCCATATACAAGTCACAGGTATAATAAAAATAATATCTTTTCTCGAGAAGGAAAAAAAGAATAAAATGTTATTATTAAGAAAGATTTCAAGAACTTAAATCGTAGGTGAAGCTAAGTATGTGGATGATATTGCATTACCGGTCGAGCATTTACATGCTGTATTTGTATTGTCTCGTGTACCGCATGCCAAAATCAAGTATGAAAAATAAAACATAAAATTGATAAAATAAGTAAAGTAGAATGCTTG
>JAMCQQ010000530.1 GCA_023379515.1 Actinomycetota bacterium | reverse complement strand
AAAGAACGGTTTCTGAAATCATGTTTATTGATTTTACAACCCTTGCTATGGATCAAATTGTAAATCAGGCAGCAAAAATCAGGTATATGACAGGTGATAATCTTAATGTTCCGCTTGTGATAAGGACTCAGGGTGGGGCCGGAAGAGGGATTGCGGCTCAGCATTCTCAAAGTTTGGAAGCATGGTTTTATCATGTTCCTGGACTTAAAGTGGTAATGCCTTCTACATCTTATGATGTAAAGGGGCTTCTAAAGACTGCAATAAGAGACAACAACCCTGTTATTTTTATAGAGCACAAGATGATATATTTGAATAAAGGTCCTGTTCCGGAAGAGGAATATCTTATACCTTTTGGTGTTGCAGATATCAAGAAGGAAGGCAGTGACGTTACGATTTTTGCTTATTCAAATATGGTATTCAAATCGCTTGAAGCTTCTGCAGAGCTTGAAAAAGAAGGGATAAGCTGCGAGATTATTGATCCGAGAACTCTTGTACCGCTGGATGAAGAAGCATTGATTAAATCTGTTAAGAAGACGGGCCGCCTGGTTATAGTAAGTGAAGCCTGCCAAAGAGGAAGCATTGCTTCAGATATTTGTGCCAAGATAAACCAGGAGGCATTTGATTACCTGGATGCTCCTGTGAAAATAGTTGCAGGTCTGAATACTCCGATTCCTTACAATTCAACACTGGAACAGGCTTGCATTCCGCACAAGGAAAATATAATAACTGCAGTAAAAGAAATACTGCGGTAAAATAAATATTGCTATATAAGAAGTATTAGCATAAAGGAGGAAATCATGTCAACGTATGAAAAATCAGCTATGCAGAGACTGGCAGAGTCTTCGGAAGATATCGAGCTTTGGTGGGATTCTTCACCATTAATTTTTGACTATTGGGTTGGAAAAATGGTCGGGAAGGCTCCTTTACAAGGATTTACAAATTCCGGAATCAGCTCAAGAACTTTATTTGACAGTCGATGCCCCGAAGACACATTGTTTAGCGGAGTTACCACAAATCCAAAACTGACAAAAAAAGTTCTTGAGCTGATTCCGGAATTTGTAAATCCAATAATAGATAAAATGATCAGGGAAAATCCTGTGAAAAGCAACTATAAAATTGCCTGGAAGTTTTATAAGGCCCTTACCGAAAAAGGCACTCAGCTTTATATGCCATTGTTTGAAAAATCTAAATTTAAAAAAGGATATGTAAGCGCACAAGTTGATCCCAGACTGATTACCGATATAAAGGAAATGCTGCTGCAGGCGCTTGAGCTTAAAAAGATTTCTCCGAACATAATGGTTAAATGCCCCGGTTCAAAGGAAGGTATTTATGTTATTCAGATTTTAACCTCACTTGGCATTCCAACTAATGCAACACTCGTGTTTAATGTGCCCAGTGCAATGCAAGTTGCAAAGGCCGTAAAGAAGGGCCATGAAATCGGCAGCCAATGGGGAGTGGATTATAGCCAGTGGCGATCTGTGATAACGATAATGATTGGAAGGTTTGAAGAAAGACCACAGTTTGCAGAAAGCGCTAAATCTGCAGGAATAGAATTAACGGAAGAATTAAAAAGATGGGCCGGAATTGCAATAGCTAAAAAAGCTTGCCAGCTTCTAAATGATAAAAATAATGGCTATTTAAGCAAGCTGCTTCTTTGCTCTGCAAGGCCGGGCCCGGGGCTTGAAAATGTTTATCATATCGAAAAAGTTTCAGGAGGAAATCTTGTCTATACTTTAAATCCTGAGATAATAGATGATTTTATGAGAATCTGCAAGAATAAGGATATTTATAATCAGATAAATGAACCTGTTCCCCCGGCAATTATGGATAAACTCCTGAAGATACCTTATTTTAAAGCAGGCTTTGATGAAGACGGAATAAAAATAGAAGATTTTATAAACCAGCCCGCCTTTGTTTATACTAAAG
The DNA here is from genome assembly GCA_023379515.1 of Actinomycetota bacterium. The sequence continues at coordinate 11,127 of JAMCQQ010000530.1, read as the reverse complement.
AAGAATTTTCAGGCTCGATGAAAGAAATTGAGGAATATGTTATAGAAAGAAAAACCAAATTGCTTTAATATATACCATAAGTTTTAAATAATCTTTTTTAGCAAAATATTTTCTTTAGGTAAAGGTTTTAAAGTGACAAAAAAAAGTTTTCTGGTTTTTGATTTCGGGGCAAGCAATGGCAGAGCAATTATCTGTAATTATGATGGCAATAAAATCGAAATGGATGTTACCCACCGGTTTGATAATATCCCTGTTCTGGCTGCAGGTACCCTTTACTGGGATATCCTAAGACTTTATGCTGAGCTAAAAAACGGAATTCAATTATCACTTTCAAAATATAAAAATGTTTTATCTTTAGGTATTGATGCCTGGGGTGCTGATTTTGGGGTATTGGATAAAAATGGTAAGCTGATAGCCAACCCTGTGCACTACCGGGATGTACAGAGAGCCACAGACACTGAAAGTCTGCTAAAAATAATTCCCGGAGAGCAGTTGTTTAATATGACAGGTTCATCCATAGCGCCTATTTTTGATCTTTTTCATTTGTATTCTCTGAAAATACACGACGCACCTGAAATAAAAAATTCCAGGACTTTTTTAAGCATTTCAGATATATTCAATTATTTCCTCACCGGAAATACCTTTAATGAAATAACAAGATTTACAACAAGCATTTTATATGATCAAAAAAAAGGCAGACTGGCTGATGCTATTTTTGATAAATTAAGTTTACCCAAAGATATTTTTCCACCAATACTTGTACCTGATGAAAAAATTGGAAAAATAACTGAAAACATTTGCAGGGAGCTGAATGTAAGACCTGTTGAAGTAATTGCCCCTGCAACACATGATACTGCATCTGCTGTTGCCGGTATTCCTGTGGGGGATAAAAATTTAAATTGGGCCTTTTTAAGTATGGGTACCTGGTGCTGTTTGGGTAAGGAAACGGAAAAACCATTAATAAGCAGTACCATATTTAAAAAAGGATGGTCAAATGAAGCAGGAGTTGAAGGTAAAAACTTATTCGTTAAAAATTATACCGGCCTTTGGGTGATACAGCAATGCAGAGAGAAATGGATTAAAGAAAAATGTAAAGACATAAGCTGGAAGGATATAGACGTATACTATCCTGCTGCAAAACCTTTTAAGGCATTTATAGATATGGATGACCCCTCTTTTGGTCAGCATCAGCTGGACATGCCCCGGATTGTTATGGAGTATTGCAGGGGGACAGGTCAGGAAGTTCCCTCAAGTATTGGTGAAATATCAAGATGTATTTATGAAAGCATTGTTTTAAAGTTCAGGCATTATATATTGATGCTTGAAAAACTTATGGATAAGAAAATAGAATTGCTGCATATTGTGGGCGGGGGAACAAAAAATAAATTAACATGCAAGTGGATGGCAGATGCTACAGGCAAACCTGTAAAATCAGGTCCTACGGAAACAACCTCAATGGGTAATTTAATCATGCAGCTCAAAGCTGCAGGTGAAATCAACAGCCTTGAAGAGGGGAGGAAGATATCTCAAAATTCTTCAGAAGTTGATTACTTTACGCCTGAAGATAGCCGATCCTGGGACGCGGCTTATGAAAGATATTTAGAAATCATATAGGGAATCTTCTATTTTTTATACTAGATATCCAGGGCAAGTTTTCCTCCTTTAGCATAATTTTCCTTTTTCATATCATGAAAAATTATTTCCACTGATTCTTCTTTCACTTTTGCAACTTCTTTGATTGTTTCAGTTATCTTCTTTGCCATTTCTCTTTTTTGTTCAACTGTTCTACCCTCAATTAGTTCTATTGTGACTATAGGCATTTCAATTCCTTCCCGTTTTATTTTTAAAATAAAAGATTGATTTAATCTAGCAATTAATTGATATTTTTGAAATAGAATAATAATTTAAAAACCAAATTAATTTATTGATAATTGGTGTTAAAATAAAATTAGTTTAGAAAAAAATTTGATAATATTTATATTATTTATATTTTAGCATTTTAATTGGTATAATAATTTAGTAAAATAATCATAAGTAAAAAATCTTTATTAAAATAATAATATTTGTAAATAAATGTTACTTATAGGGAGTTAAACTTGAGTAAAGATATTATAACTGAAGAAATCCTGGAAAAAATTCTAAAAGAAGGACAGAAATTATTAGTTATAACCAGAAACACCATCCTTACCCCTCTTGCAAAAGATCTTATCAAGAAAGAAGGTATTAAATTAGATTATCAGGATGATATTGATGCAGGCAGCTCCGAAAGCACCATTTCCTTTGCAGGCGAAAACGGCAATGGTATAAGCAGCTTACCGCAAGAGCTCATACTGAAATTTTACACCCTGATGTTAAAAATAAGATTATTTGAGGAAGTAGTCAAAACCCTTAAAGAAAATAAAATAATCCCGGGTGATTTTGTTCATCTATACCTTGGTCAGGAAGCGATAGCTGCAGGTGTGTGCAGTGCCCTTACAGATAAGGACTTTATTGCATCCACGCACAGGGGGCACGGACATCTAATTGCCAAGGGAGCAGATGTTGCCAGAATGCTGGCAGAAATGCTTGGAAAGGTAGATGGCTACTGCAGGGGCAAAGGCGGATCCATGCATATAACTGATATAGGCATAGGCATACTTGGAGCAAATGGCATAGTGGGAGCCGGTCTTCCAATAGCATGCGGCTCGGGCCTTGCATCCCGCTTTGATGGTGATGATGCAGTTAGTGTGGCTTTTTTTGGAGATGGTGCATCAAACCAGGGTACTTTTGGCGAAAGCCTGAATTTTGCCAAGATATTCTGCCTTCCCGTACTGTTTTTATGTGAAAACAATGGTTATGCGGTATCAACTCCTGCCTCTTATGGATGCAGCACCCCTCATATATACAAAAGGGCCGAAGGATACGGCATAGAGAGCCAGATCATTAACGGAGACGATGTTTTTGAAGTATACAGTGTATGTAAAAGCCATATAGATCAGATGAGGCAAAATCCGCACCCCGTGCTGGTTGAAGCGCTAACCCATCGCCGCATCGGTCACTGGGTTGGGGACCCTCAAAATTATAGGAGTGCTGCCGAAATTAGCCAACTTCCCAAATATGATCCTCTGAAAATATTTTTGGCCGGCATTAGGGGCAGGGCAGATATCACGGGCCAGGTTTTAGAAAAGATAGGAACAAGTGTGCAAAGTGAGATAAAGAATGCAGTAACATTTGCGGCAGACTCGCCGTATCCGCCAGTAGAGGAAGCAACAAAATATTACCTAAAGGAGTAAATCTTTGAAAAGCGTAACGCTTAGGCAGGCTATAAATGAAGCATTGGCTGAAGAAATGGCCAGAGACGGCAAAGTATTTCTTATGGGAGAAGATATTGCAACAGGAGGTGCCTATTCCGCAGTAACCGAAGGGCTGCCTCAAAAAGTGGGTATAGAGCGCATAATAAATACCCCGATATCCGAATCCTGCTTTACAGGTGCAGCGCTTGGTGCAGCCCTAAGGGGCTACAGACCGGTAATTGAATATATGCTTGGTGATTTTTATACGGTTGCAGCGGATCAGATAATAAACCAGATAGCAAAGGCACGTTATATGAGCGGCGGGAAGGTATATGCGCCCATAACATTCAGGCTGCCCACCGGAGGGTATATGTCACAGGCCTCCCAGCATTCACAGAGCCCTGAAACCATATATATTCACACCCCTGGCATAAAGGTAGTATATCCTTCCGGGGCATATAGTGCCAAAGGACTGCTAAAATCTGCAATAAGGGATGATAACCCGGTGGCATTTATGGAACCGAAGGTGCTTTATGAGGTTAGCGAGGAGGTACCCCAGGAAGAATATCTAACTCCCATAGGAAGGGCAAATATTATTCAAACCGGAAATGATCTGACGCTGGTTGCATATGGTTATCAGGTCACTCAGGCAAAAAAGGCAATACAGTCTCTGCCGGGCTATTCAATAGAATTAATTGATCTCTTGAGCCTTGATCCCCTGGATTTGGAAACGGTTCTCTCATCAGTATCCAAAACATCAAGGCTTCTTTTGGTGCAGGAAGATTACAGGCTCTGTTCAATATCGGAGCATATTGCATATGAGGTCTATACAAGAATGTCATTGAAATCAAAGATAGACATAGTTTCATCCAAGTTTGCCCCGGTGCCATTTTCTCCTCCACTTGAGAAGTATTTGCTTCCGCAAGTTGAAAATATTATAGAAGCTATTAAAAATTATTTTAGATAAGTTAAGGTTACAGAAAGGAAATAAAGATGCAGAGTGCAATAGGACTTATTGAAACGAAAGGACTGGTAGGATCAATAGAGGCAGCCGATGCAATGGTAAAAGCAGCAAATGTAAACCTGCTTGGCCAGGAAAGGATTGGCGGAGGGTACATCACGGTAATTGTTGAAGGCGACGTCGGTGCAGTAAAAGCGGCAACCGAAGCAGGTGCAGCCGCAGCCAAAAGAGTAGGTGAACCTTGTATCGGTGCATGTAATCCTCGTCCCCATGAAGAACTGGATAAGGTTTTACCTGATAAAAGAATCAAATAATTAAAACTTACTAAAATTTTAGATTCTTAATACCAACTTTTTCAATTCGTTCATAGGTTTGCCGCCGTAAAAAAAGATCTCAAACAGAGTTTTAAAAAGCGGAAGTTCATCTATGATTTTTTTATCCAGTGTTTTAAGCCAGGATGCGGCAAGTTCTAAAGCAATATAACCTTCACCGTATTCGCCATTACCGGACATGTCCTTGAACGCTTTTTCCGGATCAATTCCTCTTCCAACAAGATCTCCGAGTTTTCGGTTTCTACCCGCTGCTGATGTTACATAAAGATCTCCAATACCTGCAAAATCAAAAACCGTATCCTTTTCGCCTCCGGCTCTTTCAACAATTTTAGAAATTTCTTTGGAAGCCTGTGCAAAAAGCATGGCAATAAAGTTAAAATATAATCCATTGTACTTTTCACTGAATAATCCGTCACAGATACCTGGGGCCATTGCGTATATGTTTTTAAAAGTTGATGAAAGCTCCACTCCTACAACATCTTCTTTTGCAATTATCCTGTAATAATCTGTTTTCAGTTTTGGAATTATATTGTTTATTTTAGCATTGGTTATTCCATACATGCTTACGGAGGGTATTTCATTAGCCAGATCCAGAGCTCTTACCGGTCCTCCAACAGTGGCCCAAGCAAAATCCCGAGGACCAAACTTACCGCTCAGCATGTCAAGAGCAGCCTGTGTTGCCCTTACGATAGAACCCTTATAGCTGACAAGTCCTTTGGTCAGTTTAAAGAAGTATACCGGAGAGGCAAGATTGTTCAGAACCATTTCAAATACCCTGACAAAACCTTCACTTATTACTGCCATAAACAACATGTCAATATCCGACAGTGCCTTATCCAGATCCTGGAAATACAGGGGAGTCACTGAAGACGGCAGAGCTTTTTTCAGCTTTGGATGGTATCCGCTAAGGCTTGTTTCTATTATCTTGTCATCCAGCCATGTGCCGCATAGATTTACTTCTATGTTATTTGCAGACAGGGGAAATGTTATTGCGCTTCCCATATACCCGGCTCCTATTACTGCCGCTCTGAGCGTCCCGGGTTTATGTTTATACATGCTGGGCTGTCCTGCTGGTTTAAGCCGTGCTTTTATCTGCCCTGTTTCTTTATCATGTTTTTTTGCCTGCCCCGCCAAACTATTTTGCTGTGCTTTACGCATATAGACCTCCGACGAAAAAGAATATTTTCAGACTATTTAAAATAATATCAAATTCTTTAAAAATTTGTTAAAAGATATATCATTAAAATATAACTTATTTCATTTAATTTAAAGATTTTAAGAAAAAAATTTTTATTGAAGGAAAAATTAAAGAATTTACGTCTATAAATTCAGAGCAATAAAAATAAAATATATGATTTAATTTTTAATAGTTTTATGTAATAAGGTTTACAACAGTATTTATTTTTCTTTAAATTTGCTAAACTCTTATCTTGCTAAACTCTATGGAAAATTGAACTTTAGCTGATTTTATTGATTATCGGGAGGTAATTATAGGGTGGATTTCTATATTGGGTATGACATTGGAGCTATTAGCGTAAACCGGGTAATTATAGACAGCAATAAAAATATAGTTGATGTTCTTCCGTATTCGAGGCATTATGGCGAGCCCGTGAGGTTGGTTGCTAAAGATATTGAAGCTCTGGCAAAAAGAAAGGATCCCGGTAAAATATCGGGGATTGCATTTACTGGCTCCGGAGGTAAAATCCTGGCAAGCTTGTTAGGTGCGGATTTTATAAATGAGATAGAGGCAATAATAACTTCAATTAAATATTTTTACAGCGATATAAAAACCGTAATTGAAATCGGGGGACAGGATTCAAAATTTATAGACCTTGTTGCCGGTGATTATGCGATGAATGAGCTATGCGCCGCAGGCACCGGGTCATTTCTTGATCAACAGGCATCCCGTTTTAATCTTACAATAGAAGAATTCGCAGAACTTGCCTTAAAATCAAAAACTCCTTCAACAATAGCAGGGAGATGCAGTGTTTTTGCAAAGTCAGATATGATTCATCTGCAGCAGGAAGCTGCCAAGGACGAAGATATAGCACTTGGTTTATGTTATGCCATGGCAAGAAGCTTCAAATCATGTATTGTCAAGGGTAAAAAATTCCATCCCCCAATAATCTTTTGTGGCGGTGTTTCGTTCAACAAAGCAATGGCCAAGGCATTCGAAGATATATTGAAAGAACAGGTAATAATTCCGGAGCATCGGGAATCTATCGGAGCCATGGGTACATCTTTAAGCCTGGCTTTGAAAAATCACAAACAAAAGGTCAGCCTGGAAGAAGTAGACAGAGCTCTTAATGATTATCTGAAAAACTTTAAATACAAAAAAGAAACATTAAAACCTTTAATTCTGGAAAAATCCAAGCTTCCAACGGCACCTGCGCATAAATATGATTTCAAGGGCAAAAAAATTGATGCATTCATAGGTGTAGATGTTGGTTCGATCAGTACCAATGTAGTAGCTATAGACAGAGATAAAAAGCTTATCGCAAAGTGTTACCTTAGAACTGCAGGCCGTCCGATTGAAGCAGTAAGGAAAGGTATTGAAATCATAGGAAATGAAATTGGCGACAGTATAAATGTAAAAGCTGTTGGAACAACCGGGTCGGGAAGATATTTAATAGGAGATCTGGTGGGCGCCGATACAATTATCAATGAAATAACCGCACAGGCAACGGCTGCAGCAAACATTGATAAAACCGTTGATACTATTTTTGAAATAGGCGGCCAGGATTCAAAATATATCTCGCTCGAAAAGGGTGTTGTGGTTGATTTTGAAATGAATAAAATTTGCGCAGCAGGCACAGGTTCATTTCTTGAGGAACAGGCTGAAAGGTTTGATATAAAAATTGAAGATTTTGGCGGCAGGGCCATGAAAGCTGCTTCACCCCTGAATTTGGGCGAGCGCTGTACAGTTTTTATGGAAACAAATGTTTATTCACATTACCAGAATGGCGCAGGAATTGAAGATATGGTAGCCGGACTGGCATATTCTATTGCCATTAACTATATAAACAGGGTGGTAGGCAGGAAAAAAATAGGGAACAAAATCTTCTTCCAGGGTGCCGTGGCTTACAATAAAGCAGTAGTGGCCGCCTTTGAAAATTATCTTGGAAAAGAAATTATAGTCCCTGAAAATCATGAAGTAACCGGTGCCATAGGAACCGCAATAGCCACTCTTGAGAATGAAAGGAACAAAACAAATTTCAGGGGTTTTGACAATATTGCCAGCATTAAATATACACAAAGCTCATTTGAATGTGGAAGCTGTCCCAACATGTGTGAAATAAAAAAAGTGACTTTCGAGGGCTCCAAGCCACTGTTTTATGGCGGAAGATGTGAAAAATATGAAAAGGTGAAATCTTCAGGAAATGGTCCGGCTGATCTTTTTGCAGAAAGAGAAGAATTACTGCTCGGCGCTTATAAAAAACATGATAAAGATCCTGATAAAGAACCTGGCAAAGAGCTTGATAAAAATCATCTAAAAAAATCTTACATAGAATCTAATAAAGAATCTGAAATTCATATAAAAAAGATTGGAATACCATTCACCATGCTGACATATGAATTTTATCCGTTTTGGAATGCTTTTTTCAGCGAGCTTGGATTTGAAGTTGTGCTTTCAGATAAAACCAACAAAAAAATCATAAATGATGGTCTTGGGCTTGTAGTTGCCGAGACCTGTTTTCCTATGAAGGCAGTTCTCGGGCATATACAAAATCTTTTAGATAAGCAGGTTGACTATATTTTTATTCCAAGCATCAGGGATATGCCTTGCAAGGATAATAAAATTGAGGGAGAAAGGACAGGAAGTTATCCATGCCCATTTGTTCAGGGGATGTCAACAATGATTAAATCATCAATGAATATAGATAAAGATATGCTTATCGACCCGCTTATCAATTTCAGCTTCAAAGAATACCTGAAAAAAAATCAATTAAAAAAATTAGCTGAGAGGCTGGGTAAAAAGGGCAAAATCATAAAAAAGGCAATAGGTCATGCTCAGATAGCTCAGCAAAAATTTTATACCTCTGTTACTCAAAAAGGTATGGAAGCTTTAAACAGGCTTGGACCTGATGAAATAGCTGCTGTTATAGTCAGCAGGCCATATAATAGCTGCGATAGCAGTATAAGCATGAACATTCCCGGGAAGCTCAGGGAAATAGGCATGCAGGCAATTCCTCTTGATTATTTGCCGCTGGAAAATATTGACCTTTTTGAAAGATGGCCGAACATGTATTGGGAATTTGGTGACCGCATCATGAGCGCTGTTGAAATAATAAAGAAAGACAAGAGATTATATCCAGTTTATATAACCAATTTTGGATGTGGTCCCGACTCTTTTATTATGCAGTATTTTGAAAGAGAAATGGACAGACCATATCTAAAAATTGAAGTCGATGAACATACTGCAGGTGCCGGTGTTATAACAAGATGCGAGGCGTTTTCAGATTCTTTGAAAAATATTAAAAATTTAAAGGAATTCCACAAATTTAAACCAATAAGCACCATCAGTAAAAGTGATCCGCCTTTTAAGCGAGAGGATAACAGGACAATTTATATTCCGTACATGGGAGATGGGGCCTATGCCATAAGTGCGGCTTTCAAATTTGCTGGAGTAAATGCTGAGGTAATGCAGTCTGATCATGAGACATTGGAGATAGGGAGAAGGCATACTCTTGGAAAGGAATGCTATCCGTTCATAATTACTACCGGAGATATTCTAAAGACATTAAAATACAATGACCATAAAAAAGCTGCATTCCTGATGCCGCTGACTCATGGACCATGCAGGTTTGGTCAATATAATAAGATGCAGAAGATTATAATCAAAGAGCAAGGATATGACAATGTTCCCATAATAGCCCCAGGGGCACCGGAAAGCAGCCAGTTTTACAAAGAATATGATATGCAGGGCAGTAAGGGGACAAGACTTCTGTCACGTGCAATGGCAGGGACTTTTGCGGTTGACTATTTAAATAAATTTTTAAGACACATAAGGCCATTTGAGGTAAATAAAGGAGAAACAGAGAGTATATATCAGGGGCATCTCAGTAAAGTTTGCCAAATTATTGAAAATAAAGAAAATATAAAAGTACTTGACAAGCTGGCCGGAGTACTTGAAGTGGCAAAAAAGGATTTTGAAAGCATTAACATAAAGGATGAAATAAAACCAGTCATCGGGATAGTGGGGGAGATTTATGTAAGAAATCATCCCTTTAGCAATAATGAAGTTGTAAGGAAAATTGAGGAACTTGGCGGAGTAGTAGAAATACCTGATTTTGGAGAATGGCCCAATCATACAAATGCAACAAGCAAGCTTGATATTTCAATAAAACAAAAAGACCTTGGATATAAAATTATGAAGAGCTTTGGTTTTAATAATGGGTATAATAACGGATACGATAATAATAATGGTTATGGTGACGGTTACGAAAGCTCAAATTATTTTAATGACAACAGCAGCTTCCTGGCATTAAAAAAACATATCCCCAATTATGTGCGGGGACTTAAATTCTTTGCAGCAAACAGAATTTTTAAGCATGTCCTTGTAAATTATCATGAAATACTGGAAAAACCCTTGAAAGGTTCAATACTGGATCTTGAAGAGGCCGATATCTATGAAATCTGGGGTAATGCTGAACCATATATAATCAAATGGTTTGGCGAAGCTGCCCTCAGTGTGGGCAAATCGGTTGCCTGGATGAAAAAAGGAATAGACGGAATTGTAAATGTGCTTCCTTTTACCTGCATGCCGGGAACCATGGTAACGGCTATTTCCAAAAGACTGAGAGAAGAATATGGTGTGCCCTGGCTCAATCTCGCATTTGATGGTCTTGAGCAGGGAACCAGCGAAACCAGATTGGAAGCTTTTATGTACCAGGCAAAAGAGTATAAACTTGGCAAATTAAATAAAGAAAAAAAATAATAAAGTAAATCAATGGAGAAAGGTAAAAACAGGACAGTAAACCTGCTGGTGAATATATTCATTTTTTATGGAATTATCTATACGATAATAGATCCATTGATTCCTTTAATATCTGAAAGACTAAAAATTGGTTATGACAAAATTGGGTTGGTTCTACTCTTTGCTTCAGTTGTATCTCTGCTTTCAACATTCATTTCAGGCAAGCTAAGCGACAGGTATAACATCAAAAAAATCATACTTTTAGGACTGATGATTGTACTGGGGGGTTTTGTTTTGTATTCAATATATCTAAACCTTATATTTTTTATACTGACAGTTATTTTTTTCAGGATCGGCTGGGGGATTCTGGATGCAGGTACACACACATATGCTTCTCAGCTATTTTATAAAGATCACAGCCCTCTTTTCTTAAAGCTTGATTTTTTCTGGTATGTCGGGGCAATAATTGGCCCTATCGTAATAAGTATGATGCTTTTTTTAAAACTTGACACAAAGTATGCTTTTATATTCTTTGCAGTATTATTTCTTATAGTGATAATATTTTTTTGGAAGTTATCCCCCAATTTATATGTCGGAAGGCCGTATGAGGCTGAAAGTTTAAAGAATAAACAGGGTTCAATTAAA
>JAMCQQ010000529.1:3755-4098 GCA_023379515.1 Actinomycetota bacterium | reverse complement strand
TTGAACTTACCACTGCATTGATGGTAAGCCAAGATAGAGTAGGAGGGCAGTCAATAAAAACATAGTCATATTGATTTTTTATTGAATCAAGAGCATTTTTTAATCTGGCTTCTCTATGATCAATAGCAGTGGTAAGTTCAACATCGGTGTTTGATAATAATATATGGGATGGTACCATATCAAGGTTTGGTACAGTAGTTAAATGTATAGCCAGTGGTTGACGCATAAGGACAGTTCTATATATAGTTTGTTCTGCTTGTCCTAAATTTTGTTCCTCTTGCATAAATAATTCTCTAATCAATTTATCGTATGCTAACGCTGCTTTTGAAGCTTTATTAAATGC
>JAMCQQ010000529.1:0-3745 GCA_023379515.1 Actinomycetota bacterium | reverse complement strand
TGGTACCATATCAAGGTTTGGTACAGTAGTTAAATGTATAGCCAGTGGTTGACGCATAAGGACAGTTCTATATATAGTTTGTTCTTTAGATAAAGATTGATAGTTTGGAATTAAAACTTTACTTGAGTTTGCTTGAGAATCAATATCAATAATGAGTGTTTTTTTGCCTTTGCGAGCAAGTCCTGAAGCAAGCGAAATGCTTGTTGAAGTTTTTCCTACACCACCTTTTTGTGAAGAGATTGCGATTACCATAGTTAGTAAGTCTACTAAAAGCCTATAAAAGGGTTTTTTGGTAAACTTTTACCTCTATATCTAGTAAATAGTATTTAGATAACGCTGTCAACTATAACAAAGTATAACATTAAAAGTAGTACGGGTAGTACTATAAAATATCCTCTCATAAAGATTTAGGTATTATTATTTATCGTTCTAATGTGTTGCAACTGTATTAGTGGACTAATGACTATTGATTTCACAGAGTGAATTTGTTACTATCTAACTAGACTGATTACTAGACTAATCGCTAGACTAAATTTAGACTGGTTATTTATATGAATCAAACAATACAAAAACCATTTTCCCATTCTTTTTTAAGCCAATTTATTTTGGCACCTGATCTTTTGCCTTTTCAAGATGAAGAAATAAAAAATTTAGATACACAGCTTAATCAATACGAACAACTGTTTTTAAATCCCGATATAGAAAGAAATCTTATCAGCAGAAATGAACTATTAGCTTCATTTGCTATATCTAAGGCAGAAGAATCAACCTTGAGCTTAGAAGAAGCACAAGAAGTCTATAATTTAATTTTGAAAAATGAAGACTACACATTTATTAGTGATAAGCTAAAAATAGGACAAAAACTAACACAAAAAGACTATGAAAAACTGGAATTTTTTAATATTGCCAAAACATTTAGAAGACTTTCTCAAAATCCGATCCGTATAAACGATTTAACACCTGATTTTTTGAAAAGTCTGTGCTTCTTCTAAGCTCAAGGATTAGATCTATTTGAAAAATATTTACCGGATTTTACAGTTTATAAATCAGGAAAGTTTAGGGATAATGACACAATAAGAGTTGGTACATATGTCCCTGCTTCTTTTAAAGAGATAGAGAAGGGGATAGAGGAACTAATTTCATATTTAAAAAATAGTCAGACAATCACCTCAATTGGCATATTTCATACTGCCCTTTATGCTCTTCATCCGTTTAATAACGGCAACAAAAGAGTATCAAGGATTCTTGAACATATTTTTCTTCGTGACGCAGGGCTTGATAGCAAAAATCTATATAGCACTTCTTATTATTATCACAAAGAAAAACCAAGATATTATAAATATCTGCTTTATTCACTAGAACGCCGAAACCTTAATCATTTTGTCTCTTTTTTTCAGGAAGCAATTATTTTTTCTATCATATCTGTCATAAAAACCAGCTTAGAATCCAAAAGACAAGACTTTTTAGAAAGACAGGAAATAGATGAGCAAATTAAAAAGGTATTAAGGCCCTTAATAAAACGGCATGAAATTCAATTTAAAAATCTTTTAAGGTTATCTGGTAGAAAAATAGCGAGGCAAACATTTGTTAATTATTTACAACAAGCAACAGAGGAGAAAATAATCATCAAACGCGAAGCTGGTCGTGCTACTTATTACGGTCTAAATGTCTCTCCACAAGAAGAGGAGACATATCATTCTCTTTTGGATTTTGCCAAAACAAAACTTTCATTTATTCCACCAGATATTAAATTAGCATAATATTTAAAAAAAGAAGTAAAATTTCTATTGAGGAAATGATAAAAGGGATATATAAAACAAGACAAGTATATATAAACAGCAAAGAGCTTTCTTTGGAAGAAAGCTTAAAACATCTTAATTCTAGCCCTACCGGATTTAATTGGGGATATGGAGGCGCAGGACCAGAACAACTTGCTTTTGCTTTGTTATTTGAGTTTTTCGGTTTAGAAATTGCGAGGCATTTATATATGTCCTTTAAAATGGATGTTATTGCAAAGTTACCCAAAAAGAACTTTAAACTTGAAGAAAAAGAAGTAATGAAATATGTTAAAGAAAAAGCCTCACAATATTTCGCCAGCCTTGAATTAAACTGATTTGGCCCCTTTCTGACCCCATTATGGCCCGATTGGCTCAATTATGGCACATTTATGGCGCAATTGGCGCAAAAGTATTGAAAGATAATATTTTTACTTTATGCCCCTTTCGTTCAAATGAACTTCTTACGCTCTCCAATATTTTCTGATGTGGTTTGTTTTCTGGAAATTGATACAAAAGAATAGATCCTTGAGGCATATTATTGGCAACTTTTTGCCAACTGTCTTTAAAAGGGAGTAGAGAAGCGGGGACTATGGCAATATTATCAAGCTTTACTTTGAAAAGAGAAAAAGGTGCTTTTCTAAAATTGTAACTATTGAGCCTTTGAAACCTTTTCATAATGTTGTTGCCTCCATAAGTTCTGGTGCCCTTTTTTTGACTAAGTGTAGATAGTGAAGAGTAGTCTCTGGACTTTTATGTCCCATCCAGTATTGCAAAGTTTTCAAATCAACGTTTTTGGCAGACTTAAATGCTCCAAACGTGTGTCTTAGAGTATGAGTAGAGGCTTGCTTTTTTATACCTGCTTTCTTCATATAGTATTTTACTAAATAGCGAATTGCCCGCTCATCTAATGGTTTATTCGTTTTAGATACAAAGATTCTTCTGTGATCTATATTTTCATTAATCAAATTTCTTATAGCAAGCCATTTCTTTAAAGCTTCAATTGCAGGAGAGGGGAGAGGAATATCTGTATCCACTCCACCTTTTCTGTTTCTTAAATGAAGTTCTCTTTTTTCAAGATCTAAGTCTTCAAGAGTTAGTTTTATCAACTCACTTTCTCTAAGACCACACTGAAGTAAAACCATAAGAATGGCAAAATCTCTAATCTTTCCCCTTTGTTGTGCTTCATACAATAATAGCTTATATTCCTGCTGATTTAAAAAGGCTGGTTCTCTTTTAGGAATTCGAGGGCTTTTAATACCATTGGTAAAATCTGTTTTATGATAACCTGACTCTAAAAGAAACAAGGAAAATTTTCTAATAGCTGCCAATTTTTTCTTTAAGGTAGTTGCCCCAAGACCCGTATTACTTGAATTACTAAATGTGTAAGGTCTACCAGAACCATTTTTGGCAAGATGAATAAGATATTCTGTTACATCCTCTTTGAAAATTTGTTCTGCTGTCTTTGTGGTAATAGAGTTATCTTTAAGCCAATCCCTAAAATAACACACGTTCTTTATATATGTTGAAACAGTTAAAAGGGGATGTTTCTGGCCTTTCAGGTAATCTTCAAATTTTTCTATTGCTTGATTAATTGGTAGTGAAGTATTCATATTACTTTTATTTTTTTGTATCTGGATTTTAATATAGACATTTCAAAGTCTTGTTGCAAACAAAAAAGTCTGCTGGTATCTATTACCGAGAACCACAGTATTTTTTGGTTCTTAGGTAATATAATAGATGGGTTGGTATGAGGTTGTCAACCGAGAAACTGGTGTTCTAGGAAAATATCGCTCGTAGGAGGGACTCCGACCGCCTTTTGAGGCAAAGAAGCGCCGGCGGACGTGGTCGGAGGAGACTGTTATTTTGCACGAACCAATTTGCATTTGTTAGCCTCAATTCTTACAATTAGGAAAAACTCTTGAGGCTATTTCGTGCAAACAAAATCGTGCAAAATAACAGTGATCGTG
>JAMCQQ010000528.1 GCA_023379515.1 Actinomycetota bacterium | reverse complement strand
ATTCATTCCCAGCTCAGAATGTATGATCTCACGACCCTTAAAAGAAAGTGTTATTTTCACTTTACTTCCTTTTTTGAGAAAATTTTCAATCTGCTTCTTCTTGATACTCAAATCATTTTTATCTATTTTTGGTCTTAACTTAATTTCTTTAATGATTATCTGAGTTTGTTTTTTCCTTTTTTCCTTTTCAGATATTTCCAGCTGATATTTATATTTGCCAAAATCCATAATCCTGCAAACAGGTGGACTTGCATTGGGGGCAACTTCAACCAAATCAAGATCTCTTTCTCTTGCCATCATAAGAGCATCGCCCGTTGATGTGATTCCAACCTGGCTTCCATCCTGGTCTATCAGCCTTATTTTTGGAATTCTAATCTGCTCGTTTACACGAATATTTTTAATAATAAAATAACACCTCCATTTTGTTTTTAAAATTTCTCTTTATTATAAAAAAAATAGGCAGAAATCATCCACCTTTTTTTAATTATATTAACCAAATCAGCTGGCTAAAGATTTAATCCTGTAATTGCCGCCATATGGTGAGAAATAAATGATTCCTACTTTAAATATTAAATTTTTAATTATTTTAATCTTCGTTAGATAAATTTGTTTATATTATTTATTTATAAAATTACATTTTATCTATCAAAAATTACTTTATTATATGTTTTTTTATATTTTTGTCCAGCATTAATTAAATACCACCAAATACTGTTTTAATCAATACCCGTAATAAAGCCAGAAACTGAACTCAATTTAACCTGTCAGCTGCTGATCTTCTTTAGGTACATATTCTTCTTCCCAAACCTTGTCAGCAATTTCGCCGTAGCTGTGCGAATAATCGTCAAGTTGTTTTGCAAGATCCGTAATAATACCCTCAGCTCCGGAATGTGTCGGATAAGCGCCTGTCTCTGCAACTATATCTCTTAAAACATGCGGATTATCAATTATGCTGCAAGGCATAAGATGGTTTTTATTAAACGGCTGCCTCTTTCTGAATCCCATAAAGAATGGGCTCGTCAGGACTTCTACAAGACTTTTTTCCTTAATGTTGTCTGCCGCAAAATGTACAAATACACAGGGCTCAACATCACCATTTACATTAATATGAAGATAATTTTTACCTCCAGCCATACACCCGTGAACAAGGTTCCCGTCATTCCAGAAATCTGCAACAATGATGTCTTTGGTATTTCTGATCTCAAGTATTCTTTTTCTTCTGTAATCTCTTTGCTCAGGTGTTGGCATCAGATCAAGATTGGGTTCTCTGCCAATAGGAATATAGTTGAAATACCATCCGACAAAACATCCTTTTTCAACAAAGAAATCAATGAATTCTTCACTGACGATAAGCTCATTGTTTGCTCTTGTAGCCGTAGCCGAAAACCCAAAAAGAACCCCGTTTTCCCTAAGTATATCCATGGCTGACATTATCTTGCCCCATGTTCCTTTTCCCCTTCTGTCACCGGTTTCTTTTTCAAAACCTTCAACACTGATGCAAGGGAGGGCATTTCCCAGTTCAGCAAGTTTTTTAGCAACCTTACCATCTATATTGGTTCCATTTGTGTATATCTGAAAGAAAGAATCATTATGCCTTTCCAGAAAATCAAATAGCTGAGGCCATACAAAAGGCTCTCCGCCGGTAATAACAAAGAAATAAAGGCCTATGTCATTAGCTTCGTCAATAATTCTATTACAAACATCATAGGGCAGATCCTCTATCTTGGAATATTCCCAGGCATAACATCCATAACATTTCAAATTACATTTCATTGTAGGACTCATTACCAGATGATTTGGAGGAGTAATGCCATATTTTTCGGCAAAAGCTTTTCTCTTTGGTTGACCCTGAATCATAGCGTTGTTGATTAAATTCATAACAACTTTGTTCCTAACACTTGGAGACATTCTGGCAGCAGATTTTTTCAAATTTATCAGCAGATTTTCCATGAAATCACGTTCTTCTTTTGACTTTAACTTGTAAACTCTCCCTTTTACAAGCGATAGCCATCTCTCATCGGAGATTTTGGGAAGAACTTTAATAACACTTTTAATTGCTGCGCTGGTTGTGTACATCTTTACTCTGTTTATGGATGTCATTTTTACCCCCTGCCTGTAATAATAATTATTATATTTATATAAAAATTATTCGAGATTGTATTTAATAATTATAATAATATTTATATAAAAAATAAAGAAAAATTGTAAAAAATATATCTCTGAAAATGCCGGGTTTCAGCTTGTTATTTTTTTATTTTCCACTACATCTGCAATTAAGGAAATGAATTCTTCAACCTTTATGTCCTTCATCTCCTGACCAATTTTTCTTCTTATGGTTATTGTTTGCTTTTGTTCCTCCAACTCACCTATTACTATCATGTAAGGGATTTTTCTAAGCTCGGCCTGTCTTATTTTTTTACCAAGTGATTCCACCCTGTTATCTATTTGGACCCTATAGCCTTTGCTGTTTAAAATATTTAAAATCTTATTGCCGTAGTCATAAAATTTTTCGGAAATCGGAAGCACTATGGCCTGTACCGGAGCTAACCATGGAGGCAGATTGCCACTGTAATGCTCAATCAGGATGCCCATAAACCTTTCCAGGCTTCCGAGTACTACCCTGTGCAGCATAACGGGTCTGTGTCTTAAATTATCCTCCCCCATATATTCTATGTCAAATTTTTCAGGCATGGCAAAATCCAGTTGGATTGTTGCACACTGCCAGGTCCTGTCAAGACAATCTTTTATATGAAAATCTATCTTGGGTCCATAAAATGCTCCTTCGCCTTCATTTATTTTATAGTTTATATTTTTGCTTTCTACGACTTCCCTTAGAGCCTTCTCAGCCTTATCCCATATATCATCGCTGCCTATTCTGTTCAGCGGCCTTGTTGAAAGCTCCACGTGGTAATCATTAAAGCCGAATACTTTATACATCCTGTCAATCAGGTTCATAATTTTCAGGATTTCTTCCCGGAGCTGGTTTTCAAGACAGAAGATATGCGCATCATCCTGGGTGAAGTTTCTTACCCTGAAAAGACCATGAAGAACGCCTGATTTTTCATGTCTGTGGACCAAACCCATTTCAGCATATCTTATTGGAAAT
>JAMCQQ010000527.1:615-2999 GCA_023379515.1 Actinomycetota bacterium | reverse complement strand
ATGATATTCTTGATAATCCCGGATTTTTTGATAAAATCTTTTTTCACTGGAACGAATATCTCTTATTCTCTCCAGCATCTCATCGAAATAATCTAATCCAATATTCACACCTGCCTTAAGACGTTCATCGTCCATGATAAACCCTTTAACCAGATACTCATTAAGATGTTCTGTAGCCCATTGTCGAAACTGAGTTCCACGATAAGAATGAACCCTGTAGCCGATTGCCAGAATAACTTGTAAATTGTAAAATTTTCGTATACGGGAAATCTCCCTAACTCCTTCTTTTTGAACTTGTAAGTATTCCTTACAAGTTGCTTCCTCATCTAATTCCCCATCTTTATAAATGGTCTTCAAATGCAAAGTAATATTCTGTGGGGTTGTTTGGTAAAGCTTTGCCATAGCAGCCTGAGTCAACCATACAGTCTCATTCTGCAAACGTACTTCAATTCGTGTTTTACCGTCTTCAACCTGATAAAGAATAATTTCTGAATTATTTTTTTCAGTCATTGCCTGCCTCCGGAATATTATATGAAGCTTCTAAGTTAACAGGTTCTTTTAATCCCAGTTGAAATCGAATTTCGCAATCCTTTTTTCGTTCTGTTTCCGGTATTTCATAAATTAAAACTTCTTTAGGCAATACTTTTTGTAAAAAAAGAATGTTTACTTCCTCCGTAAAAGTAAGCAAATTATGAATAGTTGTTCTTATGAAATCATAAATTTGTGTACCATCATAAAATCTTGGTAAAGAGACCACCCATTTTGAGGTAGCAATATCCCAATTAATATCAAAATCAAAATAAAGCCTCAGAACTGTTGGATGCTCGTCCTCATCTCGTAAATCTAAAACTTTCTTAATCCATAAATCATGATCTTCTTTTACAAGTTTAAAAAGATGATCGTCAATACCATATTTATTGTATAACTCTACTTGAAGCTTATCATAACGGGGATTTGATAGATTTGTATTTAAAAAAATATTAAATACTTTTACTAACTCTTGCAAAGCATTTTTACTATATTTTAGAAATATTCTGATTTCATCAAGTCCCTCTGTAAAGGGTAAATCGACACATCTGCCCCCAGACTGTGTTTTGATACCTTCTTCGTTAATTCTTTTTGTTATTGCTTCAATACTTTGGGAAATGTGATTTCCAATTTTCTCAGCTTTGACAATATTTTGCATAACAACAAAGTCAGTGTTGCTAACAGAATCTTTGGATGACTGATCAATTTGTGCTGCTTCGATAATATTATGTAGACCAAGGGTAAGCCGGGAAACGATAGGATTTGCTGTTCCCACATCAAGCAATTTCCGTGATTTAAATTCACCTTTTCTTATCATATTTTCACCCGATTTTTTCCTGTTAAAAGTTTTTGCGTTAAGCCTTTCCTTTCTTCTTTTAATAAAACTAATTTGAATTTTAATTTGTCAATTTCAATATCTACAGTGTTTAAAATATTAACAATTGCAGTTTGCTCATTAATATGTGGGAGTTCGATAGTCTTATATTGATACTCGGAAATATAATATCTTTTATGCTCCATGTTTGATGGAGATTTCATAATTTGCATTGCTTCATAAATGTATTTTAAATTTATTTGTTTATTTTTGGTTTTCAAAATCTTGATTGCAGATGATTTTACCTTAAATGGGAAATTTACATATTTAGTATCCATGGTAAAATCATCAAATATTATAACTGGCAATTGTTCATATATATTATCTTTAATACTAGTGGACCCTAATATAAAAGATTTGTTTGCTGTAAGTACGGGAGTCAAATCTTTGTCATAATTACTTACTTTATCTACTATATACTTGCCAGGCTGTTCGTAATCTAATAATTCTCCTACTTCTGCAGTTACCCATTTTTCACAAAATTCCTTAAATCTTATCTTTCCTGATAACAATTTTTGCCTCAAACCCTTTTTAAAGAGAGTTTTTATATTAATAAGGGTAGCCACAGTTTCAATTGCTCTATTCCACATTAAAAGAATATTAGCAATCTTCTTCTGCTCCCATAGTGGTGGTACCGGTATTGCTATCTTTGAAAACTCTTTCCACCTTAAACTACCCCGTCTATCAACAGAAGAACTTGTATTAATATCAAATATATTTTTATACAATTCTGTTTTGAAAAGAAGATACAAATATGTATCGTCAACATCAGCATTGGTTTTAAACACAGTATAAACTGGACTCACTAACGCTTTATCATAGTAATTTTGATAACCTATTGATCCTTCTTCGATATGATTAGTTGCGTACGCAAAATGATTTCTGGGAACAATTTTATACTTTGAAATATCTTCACTAAAAACTCTTCGACCAAAATATTTTATAGAATCGACTAATCCGTTATATTTTGTACAGGATAATA
>JAMCQQ010000527.1:0-540 GCA_023379515.1 Actinomycetota bacterium | reverse complement strand
TTGCCAATCTTTTTATTTTTCCAATCATTTGGTAATTTTAATTCAAGCATCTTATAGCCCTAATTCTTTCAAATACTCTGACATCTCTTTTTGAACACTGACGAGTTCTTTTTCCAACATCTCAATTTCCTTTTGTACTTTCTCTATATCAATTTCTTCTTCTTCTTCAAAAATATCCACATATCGGGGAATGTTGATATTAAACTCATTTTCCCTTACCTCATCTAATGTTGCACGATATGAATATTTATCTATAGTTTTATATTCACTATAGGTTTTTGTAATTTTTTCGATATCTTCAGGTCTTAATTTATTCTGTGTTTTATCCTTTTCAAATTCGCGGCTTGCATCTATAAACAGCAAGTCTTTAGTTTTTCTATCTTTTTTAAAAATTAAAACAGCAACAGGAATACTAACCCCATAAAATAGGTTAGGTGGGAGACCGATTACTGCATCAAGAATATTTTCTTCAATCATTTTCTTACGAATAATACCTTCGGAGCTTCCTCTAAATAAGATGCTTGAATTAAAATTACCAAA
>JAMCQQ010000526.1 GCA_023379515.1 Actinomycetota bacterium | reverse complement strand
TAATCTAAAGGAAAATCTTCTTGTCGAGCAGATTTTCAAATTTACTGCCGATTCCATTAATGATAATTTTTAATGCTTCAATCTCTATATTTTTAAATGGCGAAATTGATTCAGTTTCTTTGTAATCATCGTTTATCCCATTGCTCGCTGAATAAGTTTTATCCTTTTTGATATGGGATTTTTTGAGCATCTGCTCGACAAGAAGATTTTCCTTTAGATTAAGTTTTAAGGCTATTTTTTTTACGCATTCTTCCTGGACTATTTTAGATGAAAGACTTGAAGTAAATTTCAGCAGTTCATCTGCTGCAGCAAGCTTTTCATTTAGGTCGGAAATATTATATTTTTTTAAAATCATTTCAATTGTGAAATCTATAATAGTGGCCGCTTTTTTAAGTTTATCCTGGAATTTATCTTTGCCATTTTTAATGACATAGTCTGCAGGGTCATACCCAGATTCAAGGACCGCGACTTTTATATTTATATTGCTGTCATGAAAAAGATCAAGCTTTTCGTTGTATTCCCGGAGCCTTTCAATGCCCTTAAGTGAAGCATTGACTCCGGCAGTATCGCTGTCGAAAACAAGCACAATATTTTTGGTGAACCTCCCCAGTAGTTCAATTTGTTCGGTCGTTAAAGCTGTACCAAGGCTTGCAACCGCATTTTTTACCTCTGATTGGCGGAGAGCCATCACATCCGTATAACCTTCAACTATTAGAGCCTCGTCACTGTCAACAATGCTGTTTTTGGCTTCAAATAAACCGTAAATATTTCTGCTCTTTGAATAAAGCTTTGTTTCTGGTGTGTTTATATACTTTGCCTGCCTGATTGACAGATTGCTGGTCTTTTGTTTATCAGCTTGCAGATTGGATGTTTGTTCGCTGCCTGCCACCTGTCGCTCGGGGATTATTCTTCCTCCAAAACCTATAGTTTTTCCAACAAGGTCCTTAATGGGAAACATGATTCTTCCCCTGAATCTGTCATAAATATCGCTGGCAGTTTTACCCGTGCTTTCAATTGCAAGTCCGCAATCAACTATCTCCCTTGAAGTAAATCCTCTTTTTTTTGCAAAATCAGCAAAATTTTCCCAACTGTCTATGCTGAATCCCACTTCAAAAAGCTGCAGTGTTTCTTTTTTAAAACCTCTCTTTATGAGATAACTCCGGGCAGGTGCCGCTTTTTTGCTCTTAAAAAAGACAAAATTATAATATTTCCTTGCAAGCTCATTCAACTCTACCAGTCTGCTTCTTTTTTCTGATGCTTCAGGAGATCCTGCATGAATAAATTGCAGATTGTAGTTTACCTTTTTTGCTAAAAATTCTGCAGCTTCGACAAAATCAATATTCTCCACTTTCATTATGAAGCTGATCACATCACCGCCTTCACCGCAGCCAAAACAGTGA
Source organism: Actinomycetota bacterium (assembly GCA_023379515.1). Next base: position 1,638 of record JAMCQQ010000526.1, on the reverse strand, counting down.
TAAAGCTGTCTTCGTGTATCTACAGAAAAAGATGGAGTTTTTTCCTTATGGAAGGGGCAAAGACCCAGATAATTCTTACCTGATTTCTTTAAGTTTACGTACCCCGAAACAATGCTTTGGATATCGGCTCTGGATTTTAATGTGTTGATTTCGCCTTCTTTTAAGCTTTTATTCATTGAATATCTTTAAAAAAGTTATGATTTTGACTCAATGATTTTCTTTATTTTCTCCAAATTCAAAAAATCTATTGGAGTTAAAACATTTATATCTAAATCCCTATAACCGGAAATATTTCTTGTTATCAAGTTATTTATACCATTATTTAATGCAATGAAGTACTGAATACCATCTTCGAAATCTTTTATATTTGAGTTTAAGGATTCTCCTATCTCCTTATCCGTAAACGGAAGAACATTTAAAACAGATCTTAATTTTGAAATTGTCTTTAAAGCAATTTTTTCCTCTCTGTTACTGCTTATAATATAATAACAATTCGCTATTACCAGGGATGATGTAAAACCTGAGAAATAGTTTCTTTCAATCAGGGATAGCACCTTTTGGGAATCAGGGAAAAAAGGTTCCCTTTTTAAAACTATATCCAGGATAATATCAGTGTCAATAAATAATTTTTCTATCATAAAAATCTTTTATTTAATGCTCCTTCAAGGAGTTCTTTGTCCGATTTTGCTGCAGCAAAACTAGCTATTCCTGACAATTCTTTGGTAATAGGAGGTATTTTATTATTGTTAATTTCAGAGGACAAAGTTTTAAAATAAAGGCCAACTATCCCTGACAGGCTCATATTATTTTTTTTAGCATATTTTTTTGCAGATTCAATTACGTTACTATCCAAAGTCAATGTTAATTTTTTTACCATATTAATCTCCGTTAATTTTTATTACACGTATTAATATAGTATAATCTATACGTGTTTGTCAACTTTTTAATTAAAAGAGTTAGCACCTAAAATTTCGTGATAAAAAATAAATTGATAAGCCAGGATGGGACTAGTTTAACTCTGATAAATATAAATAGGAGCATGTGATGGATTTTAAGTAGGCGAATTTAATTTGGAATTATTGTAATTATTTATGATTTGATATATTTTTATGCCTGATTATTTTACAGAAACGGATCAATAATAAACTAAAAATTTTATATTTATTAAAAATAAACATGATATCAATTAATCATATTAACTTAAGTTTTGGCAGCCGCACATTGCTTAATGATATTTCATTTCTAATAAACCCGAAAGACAGGATCGGGTTGGTTGGAAACAATGGCGCCGGTAAAACGACACTACTCAAAATCATCCTGGGTTTACAGATAGCTGATATGGGCATTGTTGAAAAGCCATCCGGATTGACCATGGGTTATCTTCCGCAGCAAATGAAACATATTGACAACAAGACGCTTTTTAATGAAGCAAAAACTGCATTCTCGGAAATACTTGAGCTTGAGAACAAAATACTTCAATTAAATCATGATGTAGAAGAAAGAACTGATTATCATTCTGATGATTATCTTAGGCTTATTAGTAAGATATCTGATATGAATTCAAGAATTGAAATCCTGGGTGCATCAAGAATGACCGAACAAATCGAGAAAACATTACTGGGACCTTATAGTCATAAA